>JBKHJQ010000067.1:0-9304 GCA_046538055.1 Actinomycetota bacterium | reverse complement strand
GTGATAGAGAGGGCGGGATATTGATAACTGTCCTGGAGGGAGGAGGGTGGGAAAGTGATAGTTGAGGTCGTGGCGGTGGGCACCGAGCTGCTGCTGGGCCAGATCGTCAACGGCAATGCCGCCCGGATCGGCGCCACTCTGGCCGAGAGCGGATTCGACTCGCACTACCAGCAGGTGGTGGGCGACAACCTCGCCCGGATGGTGAGCGCTCTCCAAACGGCCATGGGCCGGGCCGACGCCGTGGTGATCACCGGAGGGATCGGCCCGACCCCCGATGACATCACCCGGGAGGCCATCTGCGGCGCAACAGGTCGGGAGATGGTGCACTCCGACGAGTACGAGGCAGCCCTGCGCGCCCGGTTCTCGGCCCTGGGCCGGGAGATGCCCGAGTCCAACATCCGACAGGCCGACCATCCGGCCGGCGCGGAGATGCTGGCCAATCCCAAGGGAACCGCTCCCGGGCTGGCCCTCCTGCACGAGGGAGTGTGGATATTCGCCCTTCCGGGGGTCCCCGAGGAGATGGAGGCACTCCTGACCCGGGAGGTGGTGCCCCGCCTGCGGCAGGCAGCGGGCATCGAGGAGGTGCTGGTCAGCCGCCTGCTCCGGACATGGGGACGCTCGGAGTCGCTGGTGGCGGACGAGCTAGGCGACCTCTTTCGGTCCGTCAACCCTTCCATCGCCTTCCTCGCCTCGGGGGGCGAGATCAAGATCCGGATAACCGCCAAGGCTCGCAACGAGTCCGAGGCGCGCCGTCTCATCGAGCCGGTGGAGAAGGAGGTGACCCGGCGGCTGGGAGGGTCGGTATTCGGTGTCGACGACGAGACGATCGAGGTGGTGCTGGCCCGGCTGCTGCTGGAACGAGGTTGGACTATGGGAACCGCCGAATCCGTGACCGGAGGGATGGTGGCCGCCCGGCTCACCGGCCTGGCCGGTTCGTCCCGGTACTTCCGGGGGGCGATCGTGGCCTATGCCGGGGACGTGAAGCGACGGCTTCTGGACGTCGGTGACATGGAGGAGGGACTGGTGAGCGAGCCCACGGCGCGGGCGATGGCGGACGGCGCCCGGCGGGTGCTGGAGGTGGACGTGACGGTGGCCCTCACCGGCTCGGCAGGTCCCGACCCCCTGGAGGAGGAGCCGGGGACGGTGGTGGTGGCGGTGGCCACTCCCGACGGCACCCGGACCCGGACCCTGCGCCTCCCGGGAGATCGCGAGCGCGTCCGGACCTACGCCTCCACGGCCGCCCTCAACCTCACCCGGCTGGCTGTGACCGGAACATGGTGGACGACGACCTGATACCCGCCGGACGGGTGTTCGCGGCGGTGAGGCCGCCGCCGGAGGTGGTGGCGGCCCTGGACGAGCGGCTCGCCGCCCTCCCGATCCCGGGGCGGCCCGTCCCGCCTCCCAACTGGCACGTCACCCTCAGGTTCGTAGGGCATGTGGAGGAGGTGGCCTATCAGCGGTGGCTGGCGGAGCTGGACAGCGCCGACCTGCCCTCGCCCTTCCGCCTCTCGCTGAGCAAGCTGGGGGCCTTCCCGCGCCCTGCCCGGGCAACGGTCCTCTGGGTGGGGGTGGAGGGCGACGGCCGGCTGGAGAGACTGGCCGAAGCCGTCGACGAGGCCGCCGACGGGGCGGGCCTGGGTCGGGAGGAGAGGCCGTTTTGGCCCCACCTCACCATCTCGCGGGTCCGTCCCCCCGCGGACGTTCGCGGCCTGATGAGCGAGGACCACGCCTGGGAGCTTCCCTTCCGGGTGGGAGAGTTCCATGTCATGGCGGCGCAGGGCCGCCGCTACCGGATCTACGAGACGTTCTCCCTGTGAGTGTGACAGAGCGCTGAGGGGCGCAAAGACCCGGCTGTGGGGGTGGCCGCCCATACAATCGCGGCTGTGCTGGCCGGCTGGCGGAGATCCTTGGACCGAACAGATGTTCGCTGTAGCCTTCCTGTCACAGCCCGCCTGTAGGTTCACCCACGTGCATAGAGAGAGGAACGGGCAGTGAGCGATAAGGAGAAGAACATGGAACGCCAGCGGTCCCTGGACATGGCTGTCTCCCAGATCGAGCGCCAGTACGGCAAGGGCGCCGTGATGAAGATGGGCGACGCCGCCGCCCGCAAGGTGGACGTGATCTCCACCGGCGCCCTCTCCCTCGATCTGGCGCTGGGGATGGGGGGTGTGCCCCGCGGCCGGATCGTGGAGATCTACGGCCCGGAAGCCTCCGGCAAGACCAGCCTCGCCCTCCACATCGTGGCCGAGGCTCAGCGCAACGGGGGAATCGCCGCCTTCGTGGACGCCGAGCACGCCCTCGATCCCACCTATGCCCGGGCCATCGGGGTGGATGTGGACGAGCTGTTGATCTCCCAGCCCGACACGGGTGAGCAGGCCCTGGAGATCGCCGACATGCTGATCCGCTCCGGCGCCCTGGACGTGCTGGTGATCGATTCGGTGGCGGCCCTGGTGCCCCGGGCCGAGATCGAAGGGGAGATGGGCGACTCCCACGTGGGCCTGCAGGCCCGGCTCATGTCCCAGGCCCTGCGCAAGCTGGCCGGCACGCTCAACAAGTCCCGTACCACCGCCGTCTTCATCAACCAGCTCCGGGAGAAGATCGGTGTGATGTTCGGATGCTTCTCCTGGGATACGCGAGTGATGCTCGCCGACGGGAGCAGCGAACGCATCGGCAAGATCGTCGATCAGCGCCTGCCCGTCGAAGTCCTGTCGTATGACCCTGCGAGGAACGAGGTCGTTCCTCGCAAAGTCGTCAACTGGTTCGACAACGGCGAAACCGACGAGTTTCTCCGCATCAAGGTGGCACGACCAACCGGCGCCGGTGGCGTCGCCAGCTTCTCCTGCACTTCCAATCACCAGGTGAGAACACCTTCGGGATGGAAGGAAGCCCAGGACTTGTCGGTTGGCGACCGAGTGATGCGAGCCGTCCCCAAGTTGCTGACCGATCAGCAGTGGGAGGTGGTCCTGGGCATGCTGATGGGTGACGGAGCGCTCTCGCCCGATCAGAACGGCCTCTCGGCGCGACTTCGATGGGGTCACGACAAGAGGCAAGTTCGCTACGGCGACTGGAAGTCCTCCCTGTTCCCCAATCTCGCAGCAAGCAGGGCAACAAACGCCAAGGGTGCGACCTTCTGGGACCTTCCCCCGCTAGCCGAGCTGGCTGAACTCCGATCAGCTGTCTACCTGGAAGACAAGAAGGTTCTCAGCTGGGATTACCTCAAGCGGCTCACACCGCTGTCGCTGGCGGTTTGGTATATGGATGATGCGACCTTCACGCCCCGATCCAAGGGCCTCCAGAAACGCGCTGAAGGCGGGAGCGGCCGAGTGGAGATCTGCGTTGCAGCTCTCGAACACACAAGTCGGGAGCGACTGGCGCTCCATCTTCAAGACACTTGGGGTATCACAGGCAAACTCGTTGAAGAGGGTCGCCGGAAAGTGCCCTACCTGAGGTTCTCCGCAGCTGAATCCGCCAAGCTCCAGGCCTTGATAGCGCCCTACGTGCATCCATCGATGGATCACAAGCTGCTGCCGAGATTCCGCGATCGATTCGATGTCGAACCGGTCTCGGCCGAAGCTCGACAGGCCTTGATGCCCATGCCGATCAAAGAGATCGAGCGCATCACGCCTGAAGCTTCCCGGAATCGGCGCTTCGACATCGAGGTGGAGGGCAGTCACAACTATTTCGCTGAAGGCGTGATGGTCCACAACTCACCTGAGACCACACCCGGCGGCCGGGCCCTGAAGTTCTACTCCAGCGTCCGCCTCGACGTGCGCCGCATCGAGTCCATCAAGGACGGGGCCGACCAGGTGGGCAACCGGGTGCGGGTCAAGGTGGCCAAGAACAAGATGGCGCCGCCTTTCCGCCAGGCCGAGTTCGACATCATGTTCGGCGAGGGCATCTCCCGGGAGGGGAGCCTGCTCGACATTGCCGTGGAGGAGGGCGTCGTGAAGAAGAGCGGCGCCTGGTACACCTACGACGACGACCAGCTCGGCCAGGGGCGGGAGAACGCCAAGCGCTTCCTCCGGGAGAACCCGGAGCTGGCCATGCAGCTGCAGGCCAAGGTGTACGAGGCGGTGGGGCTGACACAGGGCGGCGAGGACGCCGAGGAGGCACCCGCCGAGGCCGAGGCCGAGGCGGATGCCGGGGAGGAGTGAGGAACGGGGACCATTCCGGAATGCCGGCGCCCGGACTAGTCTGGATGTCCCAGTACACGAAACGATTGAAGCGAACAACGAAAGGCCGCCTCCAGGTGACAGGATTGACCTCCGATACGAGCTGATCTAGCCGGCGGGACGGATTTCGGCCCGTCGTCAGCAGTCAGCGGCCGATCGTGTGGTGATCGCCATCTGAAGTGATCGCATCGGCGATTGTCGGATTCGTGTGCCGGGCCCTCGGGCTCGGCACATGTGGTTTCAGGCCACCGAGGGAGGGCGACCGAAGGGAGTGAGCATGACTGCGGTGCAGGTGGTGATCCTGGCGGTGGTAGCCGTTTTCGCCGCCGGCCTGGGCTTTCTCCTGGCTACCACCACGGCGGGACGCAAGCGGCGCCGGGAGAGCGAGTCCGCCGAGGAGACGCTGGGTCACGCCCGGATCGAGGCGCAGCGGATCCTGGCCAAGGCCGAGGACGAAGGCCGGGCCAAGGCCGAGGCATACCGGGAGAAGGAGGAGGCCGGCCTGGAGAGCCGGCGGATGGAGGTCGTGAACCTGGAGAACAGGCTGTCCCAGCGGGAGGAGACCCTGGAGCAGCGCGCGGCCAACCTCGCCACCCGGGAGCGGATGCTGATCGACCGCGAGACCGAGCTCAACGAGGCGCGTCAGGCCGCCGAGCGCCTCAAGGAGGAAGCCCGGTCCGATCTGGAGCGGCTGGCGGGGATCGATGCCCGGGCGGCCAAGGAGGAGCTACTCAGCCAGGTGGAGGACGAGGCCCGTCGGGACGCCATGATCCTGGTGCGGGACCTGGAGATCAAAGCCCGCGAGGAGGCAGACAAGCGGAGCCGCCGCATCCTCGCCACCGCCATCCAGCGCCTCGCATCCGAAGTCGTGACTGAGTCGACGCTTTCCACCATCCCCCTGCCCAGCGACGACATGAAGGGCCGCATCATCGGCCGCGAGGGACGCAACATCCGGCATCTGGAGTCGGTCACCGGGGTGAACTTGATCGTGGACGACACTCCCGAAGCGGTGTCGGTCAGTTCGTTCGACCCCGTGCGGCGGGAAGTGGCTCGCATCACGGTGGAGCGCCTGGTGGCCGACGGGCGGATTCACCCCGCCTCCATCGAGGAAGCCTACGAGAAGGCCCGGGACGAGGTGGAGCAGAGCATCCGCGACGCCGGCGAGTGGGCCCTTCTCGAGGTGGGTCTGACGCGGATGAATGCCGAGCTGGTCACGTTGCTGGGTCGCCTCAAATTCCGGACCTCCTACGGCCAGAACGTGCTCAACCACCTGGTGGAGTCCGCCCACATCGCCTCCATGCTGGCGACGGAGCTGGGCATCGATCCGGCTCCGGTGCGGCGGGCGGCGTTGCTCCACGACATCGGCAAGGCCGTCACGCACGAGGTGGAGGGATCCCATGCCCTGATCGGAGCCGAGATCGCACGCCGCTTCGGGGAGGACCCGGCGGTGGTGCACGGCATCGAGGCCCATCACAACGAGGTCGAGCCCAGAACCATTCTCGCTGTCATCGTCCAGGCAGCCGACGCCGTGTCTGCCGCCCGCCCCGGCGCCCGCCGGGAGACCCTGGAATCGTATGTTCGGCGCCTGGAGCGGCTGGAGAACCTGGCGCTGGAGTTCAACGGTGTGGAACGTGTCTTCGCCCTGCAGGCGGGGCGGGAGGTGCGGGTGGTGGTCGACCCGGGTAGCGTCACCGACCTGGAGGCCAACGACCTGGCCCGGCGAATCGCCCGCAAGCTGGAGGAGGACCTCCAGTATCCCGGCAGCATCCAGGTCACCGTGATACGCGAGTTCAGAGCAACCGACTACGCCCGCTGACCCGATGACGACGACTGCACTCCCCACGCCGAGCCGGCGCTATCGACCGCGCCGCAATCCCACACGGGACGGCAAACGCTATGTCATTCGCACCTTCGGGTGCCAGATGAACGAGCACGACTCCGAGCGCATAGCCGGGCTGTTCGAGCTGGACGGCATGCAGGCCGCCACCTCGCTGGAAGAGGCGGACGTGGTGTTCGTCAACACCTGCACGATCAGGGAGAACGCCGACAACCGGCTGTACGGCACGCTGGGCCATCTCAAACAGCTCAAGGACTCCCGTCCCGACGCCCTCCTGGTGGTGGGCGGGTGCGCCGCCCAAAAGGACCGGGAGATCGTTCGGGAGCGGGCACCGTGGGTGGATGTGGTGATGGGAACCCACAACCTGGATCGGGTGCTGGACCTCATGGACCACGCCGAGGAGTGGGGGGGCATCACAGAGGTGGTCGACGAGCTCGAGTCCATGCCCTCGGTCCTCCCGGTCCGCCGCGAGATGAACCACTCGGCCTGGGTGACCATCCAGGTGGGATGCAACAACACCTGCACCTTCTGCATCGTGCCGGCCGTGCGGGGGCCGGAGATCTCACGGCGACCGGGCGATATCGTCTCCGAGGTCGAGCGTCTGGCCGCAGAAGGCGTCGTCGAGGTCACCCTCCTCGGCCAGAACGTGGACACCTACGGGCGGGACCTGGCCATCGATGGAAGGCGACGGCCGATCTTCGCCGACCTCCTCCGCCGGGTGGGGTCCATCGAGGGAATCCGGCGGGTGCGCTTCACCAGCCCCCATCCGGCCGATTTTCGACAGGACGTGGCGCTGGCGATGGCCGAGACCGACGCCGTATGCGAACAGCTCCACCTCCCGCTCCAGAGCGGATCGGATCGGATCCTGGCCCGGATGCACCGGGGCTACAACCGTCGCCGCTACCTGGAGCGGCTGAGGATGGCCCGGGAGACCATTCCCGACCTCTCGGTGACGACCGACATCATCGTGGGCTTCCCCGGGGAGACGGAGGAGGACTTCGACGCCACCATGGAAGTGGTGGAGGAAGCTCGCTTCGACTCGGCATTCATGTTCGTCTTCTCTCCCCGGCCGGGAACGGCAGCGGCCGAGATGTCGGAGCAGTTCGTGGATCCGGATGTGATCCAGCGACGCTTCGACCGCCTGGCCTCCACCCAGAACCGGGTATCGGGGGAGATCAACCGGGAGTGGGTAGGCAGGGAGGTGGAGGTCCTGAGCGAGGGGCCCTCCAAGAAGGACGCGGCGGTGGCCACCACCCGCACCCGGGGAGGCAAGGTCGTGCACATCCCCGGTGAGATCCCGCCCGGCAGGTTCCTGGGGGCCCGCGTGGTGGAGGCTCACCAGCATCATCTCATGGGGAGAGAGCTCTGACCCGCCTGGTAGCGATCCTGGGCCCCACAGCCACGGGCAAGTCGGCGCTGGCGATGGACGTGGCGGAACGGACCGGCGCCGACATCCTCTCGGTCGACTCCATGCAGGTGTATCGGGGGATGGACATAGGAACCGCCAAACCCACCCGGGAGGAGCGCCGCCGGATCGCCCACCACATGGTCGATGTGGCCGACCCCGCCGAGAACTTCACGGTGGCTCGATTCCGACGGGAGGCTCGCACCGCTCTGGGAGCCACTCGCGCCCCGGTGGTCCTGATCGTGGGAGGCTCCGGGCTCCACTTCCGATCGATAGTCGACCCGATGAGGTTCCGTCCCACGGACAGCCGGGTGCGGGAGGAACTGAACGGTGCCGACCCCCGCGATCTGGTCTCAGAGCTGAGGGCAGTGGACCCCGGAGCAGGAGAGGTGATGGATCTCTCCAACCCGCGCCGGGTGATCAGGGCCCTGGAGGCATGGCGGATCGCGGGGATCAAGCCCACGGAATGGGCCGCCACCCCCGAGAGCGAGGACTACCGGCGCTACGAGGCGGAGCTGGAGTTCTGCGGGATCGGGGTGGATCGGCCCGACATCGGGTCGACGGTATCCCGCCGCCTGGACGACATGCGACGACGGGGGTTCCTCTCCGAGGTGGAGCGGCTGGCGCCCCGGCTCGGGCCCACCGCCGTCCGGGCCCTGGGATACCGGGAGCTTCTGGAGGTGATCGAGGGGAGGGCCTCCCCGGACGAGGCGTTCTCCGCCATCGAGAGGAACACGCACCGGCTGGTCAAACGACAGAGGACCTTCTTTCGTCGTGATCCCCGTCTGAGATGGTTCGACGCCCGCCAACCCGACGTGGCTGACATGATGATCAAGGAGGCGGGCCTGTGAGGTTCACGAAGATGGAGGGATGGGGCAACGACTTCGTGGTACTCGAGGACTTCTCGCCCACCCCCGATCTGGTACGGAGGCTATGCGACCGCCGCCGGGGGATCGGAGCGGACGGGGTGCTGGTGGTCGATCCCTTCCCCACCATGAAGTACTGGAACGCCGACGGCAGCCCGGCCGAGATGTGCGGCAACGGGCTGCGCTGTGTTGCTCGCTACGCGGTGGACAGAGGTTGGGCGGAGCCGGACGAGTGGATGTCGGTCCTGACTCCCGTGGGGGAGAGGAGAGCGCTGGTGGAGGGTGACACCATCACCGCCGAGGTGGGCAAGGTCGCCATCGGAGGGACCCTGACGGTGGGGGAGCGGGTGTTCCACGAGGCGACCATCGGCAACCCCCATGCCGTGACGCTGGTTGAGGACCCCGACCTGGTCGACGTGGCAGCAGAGGGGCCGGTGGTGGCGGCCGATCCCGCCTTCCCGCAGGGCACGAATGTGGAGTTCGTGAGGGTCGAGGGTCCCGACCAGATCCGACTCCGGGTATGGGAGAGAGGTGTGGGGGAGACTCTGGCCTGCGGCAGCGGCATGGTGGTAGCGGCGGCCGTGGCGGCCGGTGCCCCCTCGCACCCCGTGTCGGTGCGGGTACCCGGGGGGACCGGGAAGGTGTACTTCGGGGACGGTGCCGGGTTCCTGGTGGGTCCCGCCAACCTGGTCTTCCAGGGGGAGTGGCCTCAGATCAGCGGACCCGGCGGAGCACGCTGACGACCCGTCCCAGCACGGCCACGCTCTCGGTCGGCTCCAGGTCGGGGTAGGCCTCGTTCTCGGCGTGGAGGATGATCTTCCCGTCCCGCCGGAACATGCGCTTCACGGTGGCCTCCTCGTCGGCGACCATGGCCGCCACGAGGTCCCCATCGTCGGCGTCGGGTTGGCGTCGCACCACCACCAGGTCGCCATCCAGGATCCCAGCATCCACCATGGAGTCGCCCCTCACCCGCAGCATGAAGACGGGTCCGGAACCGGTCAGGGTCTCGGGAAGGGGATAGACG
>JBKHJQ010000066.1:0-9345 GCA_046538055.1 Actinomycetota bacterium | reverse complement strand
TCCGGGGGGTGGGTCGAACTCGTCGGCAGCCGCCAAGCTGTCCTATGACGTCCCGCATCGGATCCCGTGGGATTGGCGGGTGAGCCTGTATACGTGGACGAAGGCGATCGCGGCGGGGGTGTATCTGGTGGTGATCCTGGCGGCGCTTCTGGGGGTGGTGTCCTGGGAGTCGCAGGTGGTGGAGTGGGTGGCGCCGGCGGTGGGTCTGTTCTTCCTGGCGGTCACCGGCGTGGTCCTGATCTTCGACCTGGAGCACCCTGAGCGGTTCTACTACCTGTTCGTCCGCCCGCAGTGGCGATCGTGGCTGGTGAAGGGAGCGGTGATCATCCTGGTGTACGGGGCGGCGCTGTCGGTCCACCTGTTGGCTTCCATCCTGGGTTCGGTGGGCCTGGCCCAGGCCGCGGCGGTGGTGGGCGTGCCGGCTGGGGTGATGACGGCGGTGTACACGGCGTATCTGTTCGCCCAGTCCAAGGCACGGGACCTGTGGCAGTCGCCGCTGCTGCCGTTCCACATGGCGTGGCAGGCGGCCATGGCGGGGACGGCGGTCGTGTCGCTGGCGGCGCCGGCGTGGGCGCCGGAGGCGGCAGACACATTGGGGGTGTGGCTGGCGGTGGGGGCGGGCCTGCATCTGCTGCTGGTGTGGGGTGAGGTCACGCTGGCCCATCCCACCGCCCATGCCCGGCTGGCGGTCCGGGAGCTGACCCGGGGCCGGTACCGGGCGTGGTTGTGGGGGAGTGTGGCCCTGGTGGCGGTCGGCCTTCTGGGTCCGGTTGCGGCGTGGGCGGGGGTGCCGCTCCTGGCCGGGCTGGCGGTCTACGAGCATGGATACGTGCAGGCGGCCCAGTCGGTGCCGCTGGCGTGAGGAGGTCGAGGTGAGCGGTCGGATGGACGAGCTGGGCGAGCGGGTGTCGGCGGCCCGGGCCGAGACGGAGGCCCGGGGCGAGACGTTCTACCCGGGGGCGTCGCGGGTGCATCTGGCGTCGTTCCCTCCCAAGGAGCGGTGGGACGACTGGGTGGAGCTCGATTCGCGGGCATGGCCGGAGCGGAAGGAGCGCCGGTCGGTGCTGGTGCCGACCACCTGCTTCAACTGCGAGTCGGCGTGCGGCCTGCTGGCCTATGTGGATCCGGAGACGCTTCAGGTCCGCAAGTTCGAGGGCAATCCGGAGCATCCCGGGTCGCGGGGCCGCAACTGCGCCAAGGGCCCGGCCACCGTCAACCAGGTGACCGACCCGGACCGGATCCTGTTCCCGCTGCGGCGGGCCGGGAAGCGGGGGGAGGGCCGCTGGGAGCAGGTGTCCTGGGAGGAGGCGCTGTCGGAGATCGCCTCTCGCATCCGGGCGGCGATCACCGAGGACCGCCACAACGAGGTGATGTATCACGTGGGCCGTCCCGGCGAGGACGGGTTCACCGAGCGGGTGCTGGCCACCTGGGGGGTGGACGGCCACAACTCCCACACCAACGTGTGCTCGTCGGGGGCGCGGGCCGGCTTCCAGTACTGGATGGGCATCGACCGTCCCAGCCCGGATCATGCCCACGCCGAGGTGATCTTTCTGATCTCGTCGCATCTGGAGACCGGCCACTACTTCAATCCGCACGCCCAGCGGATCATCGAGGCCCGCCAGCGAGGCGCCAAGGTGATCGTGGTCGACACCCGCCTGTCCAACACCGCCACCCACGCCGACTACTGGCTGTCGCCCTATCCGGGTTCGGAGGCGGCCATCAACCTGGCGATCGCCAACCATCTCATCCAGACGGGCCGCTACGACCGCTCCTTTGTGCGCCGCTGGTGGAACTGGGAGCAGTACCTGGCAGCTGAGCATCCGGACCGCCCGGCCAACTTCGAGACGTTCGAGGAGATCCTTGGGGACCTGTACGCCGAGTTCACGTTCGAGTATGCCGCTTCGGAGTCCCTCATCCCCGCCGAGACGCTGGCCGAGGTGGCGGAGGTGGTGGCGTCGGCCGGCAGCGCCTTCTCCACTCACAACTGGCGGTCGGCGGCGGCGGGGAACCTGGGGGGCTGGCAGGTGTCCCGCACCCTGTTCCTGGTCTCGGCCCTGCTGGGGGCGGTGGCCTCACCCGGGGGGACGTTCCCCAACGCCTGGAACAAGTTCGTGCCCCGCCCCCCGTATCTGCCGCCCCATCCGGTGTCGTGGAACGAGCTGACCTGGCCGCTGGAGTACCCGCTGGCCATGAACGAGCTGTCCTACCTGCTGCCCCATTTCCTCCAGGAGGGCCGGGGGAAGGTGGACGTGTACTTCACCCGGGTGTACAACCCGGTGTGGACCAACCCGGACGGGTTCTCGTGGATCGAGTCGCTGGTCGACCCCGACCAGATCGGCCTGCACATCGCCCTCACCCCCACCTGGTCGGAGACGGCGTTCTTCGCCGACTACGTGCTGCCCATGGGCCATTCCTCGGAGCGGCACGACATCCACTCCTACGAGCAGTACGACGGCCAGTGGGTCGGGTTCCGCCAGCCGGTGGCCCGGGAGGTCCGCAACCGCCGGGGCGACCCCGTCTCCGACACCCGCCAGGTCAACCCGGGGGAGGTGTGGGAGGAGAACGAGTTCTGGATCGAGCTGTCGTGGCGGATCGACCCGGACGGCAGCCTTGGGATCCGCCGCTACTACGAGGCGCCCGACCGACCCGGCGAGAAGATGACCGTCGACGACTACTACGGGTGGATCTTCGCCAACTCTGTGCCCGGCCTCCCCGAGAAGGCCGCCGCCGAGGGCCTCACGCCGCTCCAGTACATGCGCCGCTACGGCGCCTACGAGGTCACCGACGGGGTGGGGCCGCTCCATGAGCAGCCCGTCCCTCCCGAAGAGCTCGACGACGCCGCCACGGACCGGTTCGGGCGGGTCTACACGCGGGCGCCCAAGGAGGCCGACCCCCACGCCAACCTGGCGCCCACCGGCGCCCCCGACCCCGACCCCGACGGTCGCCGCCCCGTGGGGGTGGAGATGGACGGGGAGGTGCTGCGGGGCTGGCCCACCCCTTCGGGGCGCCTGGAGTTCTACTCCCGGACCCTGGTCGAGTGGGGATGGCCCGAATACGCCCTTCCCGCCTACATCCCGTCGCACATCCACCCCGACCGCCTGGAGGACGGCCAGATGCCGCTCATCTCCACCTTCCGGCTGCCCGTCCAGATCCACACCCGGTCCGCCAACTCCAAATGGCTGGACGAGATCGCCCACACCAACCCCCTGTGGATCCACCCCATCGACGCTGCCCGCCTCGAAGTGGAGACCGGCGACCTGGTACGGGTGGAGACCAGCCTCGGCCACTACGTCGTCAAGGCCTGGGTCACCGAGGGGATCCGCCCCGGGGTGGTGGCCTGCTCCCATCACATGGGACGGTGGCGCCCCGCCGGCGAACAGGGCCAGCGCCAGACGATGGCCGTGGTCGACCTCGACAACGACGGAGCGCGTTGGGGGCTGCGTCGCCGCCGGGGCGTGGAGCCCTACCAGTCGTCCGACCCCGACACGGCCCGCATCTGGTGGACGGACGTCGGCGTCCACCAGAACCTCACCTTCGGGGTCCAGCCCGACCCCATCTCCGGCCAGCACTGCTGGCATCAGGCCGTCCGGGTCCGCAGAGCCGAACCCGGCGACGCCTACGGCGACGTGGTAGTC
Source organism: Actinomycetota bacterium (assembly GCA_046538055.1). Lineage (GTDB taxonomy): Bacteria > Actinomycetota > Acidimicrobiia > Spongiisociales > ZC4RG35 > ZC4RG17. Next base: position 5,710 of record JBKHJQ010000066.1, on the reverse strand, counting down.
GACACCGATCGCTCCCGCCGGGTGTACACCGAATGGCTGGAGATGGCCCGCAATGCCCGGGTGGTCTCACCGGACCGCACCCGCCGGCCCCGCTGGATCATCCGCCCCCTCAAGCCTGAACCCGGGGCGTGGCAGCTGACCGACACCCCGACATGACCACCTCGATCCGGACCTCCGGCCGCTGGGAGCTCTTCCGGGCGCTGGGAGCGCTCGCCGAAAAACCCCACCACGCCATCGCAGTCAGCCTGGGTCTGGGCGACGGCCTGGCGGGTGCCGACCACACCGACGTGTTCACCTTCACCGCCCCTCCCTACGCCTCCGTCTACCTGGGCGCCGAAGGAATGCTGGGAGGGGAGGCGGCCGCCCGGGTAGCAGGATTCTGGCAGGCGGTCGGCTACGCACCGCCTCATCCCCCCGACCACCTGGCCGCCCTCCTCGGTCTCTACGCCACCCTGGGCGAGCGGGAGTCCTCGGCACAGGGGGCCGAGTCGGCGCTCCTGGGGCAGGGCCGCCGAGCCCTCCTGTGGGAGCATCTCCTGGGATGGACCGGGGTCTTCTGCGACGTCATCCGGGACGCCGGCATCTCCCCCTGGGACCGCTGGGCCGACCTGGTGGAAGAGGCACTCACCGAGGTGCGGGACGACCAGATGGCCGACGCCGGCCGGTTGCCCCGGCACCTCCACGAAGCCCCGCCCCCGCTCGATACGTCATCCCAGCTGAGGGACCTGCTGATTCCGGTCCGCGCCGGCATTGTCATCACCCGGGCCGATCTCGCCCGACTCGCCCGCAGGCTCGGTCTGGGGATCCGCCTCAGCGGGCGCCTGCCCACCCTCGAGACGCTCGCGGGCCAGTCCCGTCGGCAGGTCCTCCACTGGCTGAGGGACCATGCCAACGGATGGGAGAGGCGGCATCGGGCCCGCTCCGGCCCTGCCGTGATCGGCCGTTTCTGGGCGGACCGGGCCGCCAACACCTCCGCGGCCGTGGATGCGATGCTGGCCGAAGCATGAACCTGCCCCGGATCCGACCCCGCCGCCACATCGGCCACGACCCGGACTACCGCTTCACCCTCGCCAACGAGCGCACCTTCCTGGCCTGGATCAGGACGGCCCTGGCCCTGATCGCGGGGGGTCTGGCCGTCATCCAGCTGATACCCGAATTCGGCATCCCCGGGGGGCGGGAGATCCTGGGTGCCTCCCTCATCGTCCTCGGGACCCTGCTGGCGGTCGGCAGCATCATGCGCTGGGCCTCGGCAGAAGAGGCGATGCGGGAGGACCGCCCCATCCCCGTCACCCGGCTGCCAATCGTGCTGGCGGTGGGAGTGATGGTGGTGACAGTGATCGTGGCGGTCCTGCTCCTGGTGGAGTGATGCCCCATCCCGGCGAGATCTACGACCCGGGTCTGCAGCAGGAGCGGACCGTGCTGGCCTGGGACCGGACGGGCCTGGCCCTCATGGTCGCTTCCGGCCTCCTGGTCCGATCCCTGGGCCAGCCGATCGTTCGTCCTATCACCCTGATTCCCGCCGCTACCTTCCTGGTGGGGATGGTGATCCTCCTCATCGACCGCCCCCGCTACCTGGCTCGCTGGCGGGGCCTGCAGGCCGGCCACGGCATGGCCGCCCCCGGACCGGTGATCGCCGTGACGGCGGGGACCCTGGTCCTGGGGGTGACTGCCCTGCTGGTCGCATTGGGCTTCTAGCCGTCGCTACAGGAGCTGGAACCCGGTGCCGACCTCGTCAGCGGGATCCAGGACGAACTCGTGGTGGCCGGTCATGTGGGCGGATCCCTCCACCTCCGTGATGATGGCGACCCGGCCGTGGATCTCCGCCCGTTCCACGATCCAAGATCGGAATCGGGTGCCCACGATGCCGTGGTGGACGAGGACGGTGCCGTCGCCCAGCTCCCCGTCTGCGTCGAGAACGGCCATACGCGCCGACGTGCCGCTCCCGCAGGGAGAACGGTCCACCTGACCGTCGGCGAACACCGCCACGTTGCGCTGATGCAATTCCCCGTCAGGGGAGGGAAGCGGCTCCCAGAGGATCGTCCCGTACACACCCGAAAGGCGGCCGTCGCGGGGATGGCGAGCCGCGGGGTGCTCGTCGAGCGCCCACTTGATCTCCCGTCCCACGCTGATCAGGTCCCCCAGGTCGTCGGGAGTGACCGCCAGGCCCAGGTGGGAGGCCCGGACCGAGGCGTAGGCCGCCCCTCCCCAGGAGATGTCCGCTTGAACGGGTCCGCGCTCGGTCGCCACCTCCAGTCCCCGGGCGCCGACATAGGCTCCCACGTTGCGGAACACCGTGGACGTCACCGCGCCTCCCCGGGTCCGCACCCGCGCTTCCACCCGGCCGGAGGGGACGTCTATGAGGATGGGCGTCTCCCCGTCAGGGGCGGCTTCCACCCGCCCCGAGTCCACCGCCCATGCACCCAGGGCGATCGTGCCGTGACCGCAGGCGAGGGAGTATCCGTCCTTGTGGAAGAAGACCGCGCCGAAGGCCGCTTCCTCGTCGTCGGGCGGGACGATGTGGCATCCGTACATGCCGGCGTGACCCCGCGGCTCGTTCACCAGCAGCCGGCGAACGTCGTCGACGTGCGTGGAGGCCCAGTCCCTCCGGTCCAGCACGGTGGGTCCCTCCAGAGGTGGTGCCCCGCCCGTGACGATCCGGAACGGCTCCCCGCCGGCGTGGTAGTCCTGGGTGGCGATCCTCACACGCCCCCTCCCAGCAGCCACCTAAGCCGCTCGGCTCCGGCCACGTGGTGGATCACCAGAGCGGCGACGTAGATCCCGCCCACCCAGGGCCCGAAAGCCCCCAACAGACCCGCCGCCCCTCCCGCGAACACCAGCGTCTCCAGGAGGAGCCTCACCCCTCCCGGGATCGCCACCGGAGCCGGGCCCGGGTCGTTCGGGACCCGGAACGTCCCCCACAGGACGGCGGCCAGGAGCGGAAGGCCCAGCCCCAGGACCCACTGCCACGGCCCCCGTCCCAGCTGCCATCCCCCTGCTCCCAGCCCGAAGAGCGCCACCAGCTCCAGGACGAACCGGAGAGCCTCATTCCATCCCACGTCGACCTCTTGCACCGGGGGAAGAGTACAGCAGGGCCATTCGGCCCTACTCCATCCCCCCTCGAGCCCTTACACATGGGGCAGCTTGCGGGAAAGGACCAGTCCCATGTCCCTTATCGGAGGAGAGGAGAATCCTGCCCTCAGGGCCGCCCCGGATTCGCCTGTGATCACCCTGGTGGAGAGAGCGGCCGTGACGATCGAGGCGGGGGCCTCTCTGGCCGACGCCGCCCGCCTCATGCGGCTGGAGGGTGTCTCGTCCGTGCTGGTGAACGGCGGTATGGCCATCGCCACCGAGCGTGACATCTCCCGGGGCATCGGGGCGGGAGTTGCGCCCGAGGAGAAGGTCGGGACCGTCGCCACGCCCCACCCGGTGGTCGTGGACGGGTCATTGAGCGTGGCGAAATGCGCCGGCATCATGCTCCACGAGGAGATCCGCCACCTGATCGTGAGGATGCCGGATGGGTCCGCCGGGGTGGTGTCGCTGCGGGATGTGGCGGCGGTCATGCTGCGCAACGTGGAGATCGAGCCCCGCCGACCCATCCGCCGGGAGTCCGGGTCTATCCCGTCGGAGGCCTGGCTGGGCTAGCGCCCGGCCGGAGCGCACCTCCCCCACCGCCGCCGGAGTCGCCGGGAGCGTCAGCCGGGATCGCTTCCCGGCTCCGTCAGGTGCCGGTAGAGCTCGGGATGCTGGGAGAGGACGTCGTCCAGGCGGCGGGCGGGATGGCCCGTCACCGAAGGCACTGCATCCGACACCCGGGCGATCTCCCCGTTGGCGATCGCCAGGAACGAGGTGACCCATCCTTCCACCTCCCAGTCGGGAGCGCCGTACACGGAGCGGGAGCGGTAGGCCTCTTCCTCGGTCTCCTCCTCGTAGGGGATGGGGCGACCCACGAAGCGCCCCAGGCGCTCGGCGGCCTCCCCCAGGGTGAGGGCCTCCGGCCCGGTGATGTCGAGGGCGGACCCGTCGTAGCGGTCGGTGACCAGGACCGCCGCCGCCGCATCGGCCACATCGTCCCGCGCCACCAGCGACACCCGCCCGTCACCCGCCGGAGCCCGCAGGACGCCGTCCCCGCCCACGAAGTAGGGGAAGACGTCGGCGTACAGGCTGTCCCGGAGGAACACGTATCCCAGGCCCGTCTCGTGGATGTGCTGCTCGGTGTGGTAGTGCTGACGGCCCAGCACGAAAGTGGAGTCGGGCGAGGCGTCCAGGAAGGAGAGGTAGACGACTCGGTCCGCCCCCGCCTCGGCCGCCGCCTCCACCGCGGTGCGATGCTGGGCCAGGCGGTCCCGGTGCTCGCGCCCCGACACGAGGAACACGGTGGAGGCGCCCCGGAAGGCCTCCACCATGGCCTTCCCGTCTCCGTAGTCTCCGTAGACCACCTCACCCTCCAGGCCGGATGCCACCTCGGAGGGTCGGCGAGCCACCAGGCGCAACGGGACTCCCTCTCCCGACAGTAGGGCAGCCACCCGGCCGCCCACGTATCCGGTGCACCCGGTGATGGCTATGAGATCCGATGGCATGGAGGCGAGAGTAGTGCCACGGCCGCTCCCGGTTGATACGTCAACGAGACTCCCGGCTGTGGACGTCCCGGGGGGGCTAGACGGCTTCCGGCGCCGGGGAGGCGGGCTCGGGAAGGGGATAGGTGTGGTAGTCGGCCATGGGACGGCGGCGGGCCACCACCCGGGCCGCGTTGAGGATGGCCAGCAGGTCGATGCCCTCCTGGGCCACCGCTCCCAGGAGCGGGGGCAGGTGACCCATGACGGCCAGCACCATCCCCACCAGGGAGAGGCCGATCCCGCCCAGGGCGGTCTGCAGGGCGATCCGGCGCATCCTCTCGCCGATGTGGAGGAGCTCGTCGAGGCGCTCCAGGGAGGAGTCGAGCACCACCGCCCCCGCCGCCTCCGAGGTGATGTCGCTCTCCTGTCCGAAGGCGACTCCCACGTCGGCAGCGGCCATGGCGGGGGCGTCGTTGATGCCGTCGCCCAGGAAGAGGGTGGTTCCCTCCCCGCTCTCCCGGCGAACGATCGCCAGCTTCTCCTCGGGCGAGGCGCCGGCGTGCACCTCCGTGATCCCCACCCTCTCCGCCAGGTAGCCGACCTCGCTGGAGCGGTCCCCGGAGATCAGCATGGTCCGGGTGACCCCGTGACGGGGTCCCAGATGCTGGACGAACTCCCACGACCCCAGCCGGGGCTCGTCCCGGAAGCGGATGGTGGCGGCGTACTGCCCGTCCACCAGGACCGCCGCCTCCATGCCCGCCTCCTGGGAGGGTATGGAGGCCCCGCCCTCGGCCCGCTCGGCCGCCCGTGCCGGGGAGGTGATCTGGACCCGGCGGCCTTCCACCGTTCCCACCAGCCCCTCTCCGGGCCTCTCCGACAGCCGCTCCACCGCCGCCGAGAACTCGCCTAGCTCCTCCTCGGCGGCGGCCACCACCGCCGCCGACAGGGGGTGGCGGGAGTAGCGCTCCAGCGCAGCGGCCAGGCGCAGCACCTCCCGGCGGTCGACTCCCCGAGGAACGGAGACCTCGGTCACCACCGGCCGCCCGTAGGTGAGCGTCCCGGTCTTGTCGAACATCATCGTCGTCGCTTTGGGGAGCCGCTCCAGGATTCCCGGGTCCTTCACGATGATGCCGGAGCGAGCGGACAGGGAGATGGCT
>JBKHJQ010000065.1:0-9671 GCA_046538055.1 Actinomycetota bacterium | reverse complement strand
GGGTTTCGACCATCCGGTGCCGGCGCCGGGAGTGCTCCGCCGTCAGGTCCGGTTCCGGAGCCAATCTCCCACCGCCTCCGCCTCCCGTCCCCGCAGGGCCAGGTTCACATCCAGGAGCTCCAGGTTTTGGGACAGGGCCCTCTGGGCCATCGGGACCGGCGTCTCGGCGAAGAACGCCTTCACGTCGGCGGCCACCTGGGGGTGGGACAGCGCCGGGAGCCCCTCCACCAGGCGCCGGATGGTCATCGGGGGGCATACGGAGAGGGTCTCGTCCCAGCGTCGCCGGATCTCTCCCCACAGGTCGGGACCGGCCTTCCGGTTCCCGAGGAGAGCGGCCTGCACCCAGCTGGCATCCTGGTTGCGGATACGCCCGTCCACGGTGGCCGCAACGACCTCGGTACCCAGCGCCGCGTCGTCGAAGGCGGTGAGCGCCCGGAGGAAGCGAAGCTGCTCCTGGGGGTTGTCGGACTCCAGGTAGCGCTTCAGGTAGCGGGTGTGTGTGTCGTAGTCGCCACGGGCCGCGGTCACGTTCAGGGCGGCGGTGAGCAACTCGGCGTCGTCGAGCTCATCACCCTCCAGGTAGGCGTCCACCGTCTCACCCGCCCAGCGGGCGGTCTCCTCGTCGTCTCCCAGGACTCCCAGGGCTGCGATGGCCTGGCCCCGGAGCCGGCGGGTGAGATCGGGGTCGTCGGGGGAGGCGCTTCGGCCCAGCCGCTCGACCAGCGGTCTCACGATGTCGCGGACCCAGGCCGCGAAGGCGGGGAGGTCCGCGTCGGGCACGACATGGTGGTGGACGACTCCCAGGATCCGGAAGACGAGCTGCCAGATCGCCTGCTCTTCCTCGCCGGCGTAGGCGGGGATCAGGTCCAGCACGGTCCCCAGCCCCTCCTGTCCGCTCCGGGCGAAGGAGAAAGCGTCGTAGAGCAGGACGTATCGCTCCGCCGCCGTGAGCGAGTCGAGATGGCGGATCAGATCCTCCCGCATGGTGTCCCCGTAGCGCACGCGGTAGAAGCCGGATGCGCCCGCGTTCACCATCGTCCAGTCGGCGTCGCCTGCCACCTCCACCTGCTGTGACACGTCCTCCAGGAGGAGCGCAACGTCGAAGGGCTCACCGCCCCTCTCGCCCCGGATCCGGATGGGCACCTTCCACATCGTGTCATCGCCCTCGTCCGGGATGGCCAGGAAGCGGTGCTGGGTGAGTGTGAGCCGCTCCCCGTCCCGCCTCACATCGATCTGGGGGTAGCCACCCTGGAGGATCCAGGTATCCATGATGGCTCCCACCGGCCAGGGGGAGGCACCGTCCAGGCCCGCCCACAGGTCGGAGGTGACGGTGTTGCCGTAGGCGTGCCGGCGGAGATAGGTGCCCACACCGTCGCGGAAGGGATCCTCGCCGATGAACTGCTCGATCATGCGCAGCACCGAGGAGCCCTTCCCGTAGGTGAGGGCGTCGAACATCTGGTCCGCCTCCTCGGGAGAGGTCACCTCGAACTCGACCGGTCGGGTGGTGGACAGATGATCCACCTCCATCGCCCACGGCCTCTCCACGGCTCCGAATGCCAGCCACCGCTTCCACTCCGGGCGACGGGCGTCGGTGGCCTTCATCTCCATGAAGGAGGCGAAGGCCTCGTTCAGCCAGATGCCCTCCCACCAGCGCATCGTGACCAGGTTCCCGAACCACTGGTGCGCCACCTCGTGTCCGATCACATCCAGTATCCGCAGGCGCTCGGCCTGGGAGGCCCGGGCGGGATCGATGAGGAGGGCGGTCTCCCGGTAGGTGATCGCCCCCACGTTCTCCATGGCACCGAAGGCGAAGTCGGGGATGGCGATGTGGTCGAGCTTGTCGCCCGGATAGTCGATGCCGTAGTAGTCCCGCAGATAGCGGAAGCAGAACTCGGCACATTCCAGCGCGTAGTCGGCCAGGTGGAGCTTCCCCCGGGGGGCGACCACCCGGGTGGGGACGCCGTCCACATCGACGGGGTCGGTGGCTTCGAACGGGCCCACCACGAAGGCCACCAGATAGGTGGACATCTTCATCGTCTCGCCGAATCGAATGGCGACCCGGCCGTCTCCCGCGTCCTGTCGCTCCATCTCGGCGGTGTTGGTTATGGCCATCAGATCCGAGGGGACCACCAGCGTGGTCTCGAAGGTGGCCTTGAAGTCCGGCTCGTCCCAGCAGGGGAAGGCCCGGCGGGCGTCTGTGGACTCGAACTGGGTGGTGGCGATGAGCTGCTCGTTGCCGTCCACGTCCGTGAAGCGGGACCGGTAGAAGCCGCGGAGCTGGTCGTTGAGGATCCCGGTGTACGTGAGGACGAGCTCCCATTGACCCGGCTCGGCAGGCGACTCCAGCGCGATGGAGGCGCGCTCCATCTCAGGGTCGTAGGTGACGGAGCCGCCGATCGTCCGGGACCCGTCCGTCAGCTGGGCGGAGAGGATCTCGATCTCGGCCGCGTTGAGCACGATCTGATCGACCTCCGTCTCCACGGTCACATCCACCGTCTCCCGGCCCCGGAAGGTGGCCTCGGCGAGATCAGGCTCCAGCCGGAGCCGGTAGCGGTGCGGGATGACGGTGCGGGGGAGTCGGTAGGGATTGTCTGCCACGTCGGGAACCTTCCAGGGTCGGATTGGAGCAGTCACTCATGGTACTGGTCCCGGTGATGGACCCCTGGGTGGAGGGGGACGCGCTCAGCGCGAGAAGCGGGAGCGATCCACCACGTGCCGGCGGTGTGTGCCCCGGCCCACGATGCGGTCTCCGATCCGGGCCTCCACCTCAAAGGTGAGTCGGGGACCGTCGATGGCCACCAGGACGGCTTCCACCATGACCTCCTCGCCCTCCCCGGCGGCCGACTCATGGGAGACGTCGACGTGGGTCCCTACCGTCGTTCGCCCTTCTTCCTCCAGAGCCGACTGGACGGCCTGGGTGCTCGCTTCCTCCATGAGACGGATCATCTCCGGGGTGGAGAGGACCACGAGAGGGCGGAGGTGGGAAGGCGTCATCTCGGCGGTGACCTTCACCGTGAATCCGTGCCTGGCCCCGGGAGCGAGGGAAGCGGGCATGGCGGCAGCGTACCTTCCTCGAGTGACGGCCGGAACCACCCGCTCCTGGTGCCCTGCCGGAACCGGAGGCGCTCCCGCGGATCAGCCGCCCGGGGATGGCTTTGGTGCCCTGGCGGTTGGTGGCCAAACTTGTCCACGTGAGCACATCCACGATTCTCTGTCGGGTCCACGGAGAAGACCGTCCCGGTATCACGGCCGGCCTCATGGAAGTCCTCTCCGCCTCGGGGGCGGAGCTCTACGACGTGGAGCAGGTGGTGGTGCGGGGCCGCCTCACCCTGGACGTGCTCTTCTCCGTGCCGGAGGGACGTTCCACGGTCAAGGACCTGCTCTTCTACGGGTGGGAGTCGAACCTGCAGTTGGACTTCGAGGTCGTGGAGGAGTCTCCCTCCCCCACCGAGCTGACCGCGGCGGTGACGATCCTGGGGCGCAGCGTGGGACCTGCCGCCTTCGGCGCCGCCGCCTCGGCCATCGCCAAGGCGGGCGGCAACATCGATCGGATCGTGCGCCTTTCCCGCTACCCGGTCGTCTCCTACGAGCTCACGGTCGCGGGCGGTGACGTTCCTGCGGTGAAGCAGAATCTCGTCCTGGCTGCCACCGAGCACGACTTCGACGTGGCGGTGCAGGAGGAGCGGCTGGAGCGCCGGATGAAGCGTCTGGTGGTCATAGACGTGGACTCCACCCTCATCCAGGACGAGGTCATCGACCTGCTCGCCGCCGAGAGAGGAGTATCGGAGGAGGTGAGCGAGATCACCGAGCAGGCCATGGAGGGCCGGCTCGACTTCGCCCGGGCACTCCGGAGCCGGGTGGCCCTGCTGGCCGGGCTGGAGGTGTCGGTGGTGGAGGAGGTCGCCCGCCGCGTGCGCCTCACGCCCGGCGCCCGCACCCTCATTCGCACGCTGCGTCGGGCCGGGATGCGGACCGCCATCGTGTCGGGCGGGTTCACACAGGTGACCGGGCACCTGGCGGAGCGTCTGGGGGTGGACCATTCGGTGGCCAACAATCTGGAGGTAGCGGAGGGGAGGCTCACCGGCCGCCTGGAGGGCGACATCGTGGACAGGCCCGCCAAGGCGCGGATCCTGGAGCAGATCGCCGCCCGGGAGGGGATCCCCCTGGAGCAGACCGTGGCGGTGGGCGATGGCGCCAACGACCTCGACATGCTGGCCACAGCCGGCCTGGGCATCGCCTTCAATGCCCGGGGACCCGTCCGGGAAGCGGCCGACGCCGCCCTCAATGTCCCCTACCTGGACGCCATCCTCTTCATGCTGGGCATCCGGCGCAGCGAGGTCGACGACGACGATCCCGTCCCGGTGCCCGGGCTGCCCCCCGTGTGAAGCCGGTTGTGGCAGTCGCCGTCCCGGAGGAGGATGCGCGCCGGGAGTGGGTGGCCCGGCTCGCTCCCCGGCTCGAGGGAGCGCAGGTGGTGGATGCGGAGGAGGCTGATCCCTCCTCGGTGCACGTCCTGGTGGTGAGCAATCCCCCCGGGTCCGACCTGGCTCGCTTCCCGGGACTGAGGTTCGTCCAGAGCGTGTGGGCCGGTGTGGATCGCCTGGAGGAAGGTGCTCCTCCTGTATCCATCGCACGGATGGTGGCTCCCGAGCTGACGGAGGCGATGACCCAGTTCGTCCTGGCGGTCGTCCTCGGCTTGCACCGTTCCTTCCCGGCCTACCGGCGCGATCAGATGAGGCGAGAGTGGCATCCCCGTCCGCTTCTTCCGGCCCGGGAGCGCACGGTGGGGGTGCTCGGCCATGGGGAGCTGGGGCGTCCGGCCGCCCTGGCCCTGGCGGACCTCGGCTTCGACGTTGCAGCCTGGGCACGCACACCCCGAGCGGGGCAGGTGGAGGTGCTCGCGGGGTGCGAGGGTCTGGCCCAGCTCCTCTCCCGATCCGGCATCGTCGTCAACCTGCTCCCCCTCACCCGGGAGACGCGCAACATCCTGGACGAGAGGACTCTGGGGCTGATGCCTCCCGGATCGTCTCTGGTGAATGTGGGCCGGGGAGCGCACGTCGTGGAGGAGGCACTCCTCGGCTCCCTCGACTCGGGCCACCTGTCGGAAGCCGTGCTGGACGTCTTCGACAGCGAGCCCCTGCCCGCTGATCACCCCTACTGGTCACATCCCCGGGTGACGGTGTTCCCCCATGTGGCGGCACCGTCCGCCCCCGTAGATCTGGCCCCCTGGGTAGCGGCCAACATCCAGGCGTTCCTGGTCGGAGACACTCCCAGGTTCCTGGTGAGGTAGGGCGGATGGAGCGCCCACCCCCTTCAGGCGCTCTCCTCGGCCCCTCCCTCCGTCCAGTGGGTGTGGAAGAGCGCACCGCGCTCGCGGTCCCGCCGTTCATAGGTGTGGGCCCCGAAGTAGTCCCGCTGGGCCTGGAGCAGGTTGGCGGGTAGATCGGCAGACCGGAAGGAGTCGTAGAAGGAGAGAGCGCTGGCATAGGCGGGCACGGGGACGCCGGCACCTATCGCCTCTCGCACCACTCGCCTCCATCCGCTCTGGGCCGCCTCCAGGGCCGCTGAGAAGAACGGGTCGACCAGCAGATTCGCCGGATTCCGCGAGAAGGCGTCGGTGATGTCGTCCAGGAACCGTGCCCGGATGATGCACCCGGCCGTCCACAGCTTGGCTATACGTCCCAGGTCCAGGTCCCATCCGTTCTCCTCGGAGGCCTCCCGCAGGAGCATGAATCCCTGGGCGTAGGAGACGATCTTGGATGCGTACAGGGCCTGTTCGATGTCGTCGAGCAACCCCCCGCCATCCTCGATGGGCCGGCGGGGACCGGCCAGCACCCGGGAGGCGTCGACACGATCGTCCTTGAAGGCGGAGACGATCCGGGCGTAGACGGCTTCCGCCACCAGTGTGGTGGGCTGGCCCAGCTCCATGGACGAGATGACGGTCCACTTGCCGGTTCCCTTCTGGCCGGCGGCGTCGAGTATCGCTTCCAGGCGACGCTCGCCGCTCTCCTCCAGGGCCAGGATGTCGGCGGTGATCTCGATCAGGTACGAATCGAGGACGCCTTCGTCCCACCTCCGGAAGATGGTGGCCATCTCGTCATGCGAGAGACGCAGCCCGTCCTTCATGAGGTGGTACGCCTCCGCAATCACCTGCATGTCCCCGTACTCGATCCCGTTGTGGACCATCTTGACGTAGTGGCCCGCCCCATCGGGTCCGAGCCAGTCGGCACAGGGTGTGCCGTCGGGAGCCTTGGCTGCGGCCGCCTGGAAGAGGTCGGCGATGTGGGGCCAGGCCGCCTCCGAGCCACCCGGCATCATGGAAGGCCCCCACCGGGCGCCCTCCTCGCCTCCCGAGATCCCGCATCCCACGAAATGGAGGCCCTTCTCGGACAGCTCCCGGGTGCGACGGATCGTGTCCGTGTAGAGGGAGTTGCCTCCATCGACGATGATGTCGCCCTCGTCCAGCACCCCTTCCAGCTGGCCGATCACCGCGTCCACCGGCCGGCCGGCCGCCACCATCAGAACGATCCGGCGAGGTCTCTGCAGGGAGGAGACCAGTTCCTCCAGGGAGTGGACCGGAACGATGTCGGGACGGTTGCCCTCTCCTGCAGCGAAGTGGTCGGTGACGCTCGACGTACGGTTGTAGACGGAGACCGTGGCGCCATGATCGGCGAAGTTGAGCGACAGGTTGGAGCCCATCACTCCCAGGCCGACCAGGCCTATATCAGAAGCCATGTGTTGACCCTACCGTCTCCCAACGGAGGAGCCGCAGTCCCCGCCGGCGCTCCGTGAGGCACCGGGCCATGCGTGCGGTGGCCACGACGCGGTACCTTCCCGCCAGTTCACTTATCCTGAGAGGATCATGTCTCAACCCATACTGGGCATCGACATCGGCGGCTCGGGGATCAAAGGGAACCTGGTCGACCTCGACCTGGGCGAGCCGGTGGGACAGAGGCTCAAGGTCGACACGCCCCAGCCCTCCACCCCGGAGGCGGTAACGGAGGTGCTGGTGGAGCTGGTCGGCCGGTTCGACGCCGGTGGACCCGTCGGATGCACTTTCCCTGCCGTGATCCGGGAGGGAGTCGCACTCACCGCCGCCAACGTGGACCCGTCCTGGATAGGCCGGAACGTGGCCGGCCTCTTCGAGGGGGCGCTGGGCAGGGACGTGGTGGTGGTCAACGACGCCGATGCGGCCGGCCTGGCTGAGATGAGCTTCGGCGCGGCACGGAACCGCGGGGGTGTGGTCATCTGCCTCACGTTCGGCACCGGGATCGGCAGCGCCCTCTTCACGCACGGGGTCCTGGTCCCCAACACCGAGTTCGGCCATCTCAACTTTCGGGGGTACGAATCGGTGGAAGACTGGGCGGCGGCCAGTGTCCGCGACCGCGAGGACCTCTCCTGGTCGGAATGGGGCAAGCGGGTGGATGTCTTCCTCCGCCACCTGGAGGCCATATTCTCGCCCGACCTGATCGTGGTGGGCGGGGGCGTGAGCCGCAAGTTCGATCGTTTCTCATCCGAGCTGACCACAAGCTGCGAGGTGGTGCCGGCGCATCTCCAGAACGACGCCGGCATCGTGGGGGCAGCAATGGCGGCAGCCAGTAGATGACCGGCCGTCACCCGTATCCGGGTCCGGGCTGCACTTGACCGGCTGATCGGGAGGGCCGGGGTCAGGCGGTCTCGAACTCCGCCAGCTCTCCCGCCGCCTGGGGCGGCACCCGCACGTCGAGCAGGGTTCCGCTCTCGTCGTGTTTGACTGCGATCACATCCCCCAGGCGGTAGGCGGCCGCCACGACGTCGCCCCGTGAGTAGGGAACGGAGAGATGCAGGAGGGTGGTCTGCTCGTCGAGGGCGTCCCCGACCGCCGCCTGCAACGCCCCGATCCCGTCGCCGCCGAGAGCCGAGACGAACACCGCCTCCGGATGCAGGGCCCGGAGGCGCTGGAGGGTGACGGCATCCACCGCGTCCGTCTTGTTGAAGACGACCAGCTCGGGCACGTCGCGGGCGTCGATCTCGGAGAGAACGTCCCGCACCGCGGAGATCTGGCCGTCGGGATCGGGATCCTGCGCATCCACCACGTGGAGGAGGAGGTCCGCCTCCTGTACCTCCACCAGGGTGGAGCGGAAGGCCTCGACCAGATGATGGGGCAGTCGCCGGACGAAGCCCACCGTGTCGGAGATGACGGCGGGGGGTCCGCCCGGCAGCTCCAGCTTGCGGACGGTGGAGTCGAGTGTAGAGAAGAGCCGGTCCTGGGTGAGGACCTCGGCTCGGGTGAGCCGGTTGAGGAGTGTGGACTTGCCCGCGTTGGTGTAGCCCACCAAAGCCACGTGAGGGGCCGCTGACCGCTTGCGGGCCTTGCGCTGGGTGGCCAGCACCTTGTCGAGGTCCTCCAGTTCCCGGCTGAGGCGGGTGATCCGGGCCTGGATGCGGCGTCGATCGGTCTCCAGTTTGGTCTCGCCCGGGCCGCGACGGGCGCCGATGCCACCGGCCTGCTGGCTGAGGGCGGTGCCCTTCCCCCGGAGGCGGGGCAGGTTGTACCGATACAGGGCCAGCTCCACCTGCAGGGCTCCCTGGCGGGTGGTGGCGTTCTCGGCGAATATGTCGAGGATCACCGCTTCCCGGTCCACAACGTCGCAGCCGAAGACCTTCTGCAGGTTGCGTTGCTGGGCGGGAGTCAGGGCGTTGTCGAAGACGACCACGTCGATGTCCAGGCCGGCGGTGACCTGTGCCAGCTCCCTGGCCTTGCCGGATCCGATGTATGTGGCGGGATCGATGCGGTCGCGGGCGACCAGCTCCCCGTCCAGGGGGTCGGATCCGGCCGTGTCGGTTAGGAGGGACAGCTCCTCCAGCGATCGCTGGGCTTCCTCCCGGTCGTCGGGCGGCCGGACCACCCCGACGAGGAAGGCGCGCTGGCGCGCTACCTCCAGATCAGTGACGGTGGCGGTTAGACGGCGCCCCGAGCGGCCTACATGACTGTCAGGCATTCTCTCCAGGTGCCAACAGCTCAGCCCGGCCGGCTCTTCCGGGAATCGTGGTCACAGATACTGGCCCTCGGCCTCCACATGGTCCTGCTCCTCCTCGGCGATGATCTGGGACTCGCGCACCGCGATCACCGGCTTGCCCGTGGCAGGCCAAATGAACCTCCAGGCCCCGGTGGGCACCGCCCAGAACCTCTGGCCGGTGGACACATCGACGAGGGCGAGGGCGTCGTTGCCTTCCTTCGTCCCTACCGGGACCAGCAGACCGGACTTGGTGGTGGACTCCTCCGGCGGGGCGCCGACACGCCATCCACCCATGACCTTGAACCCGTTGCTCTTGTGGGACATCACCCCCAATTGTCGCATCTGTCGGGAAACAGGGCGACTCGGCGGGGCCGCTCGGAGCGTGTGGAGCTGTCACCCGTCTCCGATAGGTAGCATCGGGGCAATGGCCAAGTCACACACCTTCTCCGAGGCGCTCGAGTATCACGAGCACCCCCGACCGGGAAAGCTGGAGATACGCTCCACCAAGCCCACCGCCACTCAGGCCGACCTGAGCCTGGCCTACACACCCGGGGTGGCGGAGCCGTGCCGGGTGATCGCCGATGACCCGGAGGCGGCGTTTCGCTTCACCAACCGGGCCAATCTCGTAGCCGTCGTCTCCAACGGCAGTGCGGTGCTGGGGCTGGGCAACAT
>JBKHJQ010000064.1:0-9695 GCA_046538055.1 Actinomycetota bacterium | reverse complement strand
GACTGGAGGTGGGCGACCTCGCCTCCCACGTCCACCTCGACGACGCAGCCCATATGCCCGTGAGCCAGCGCCATGTTCACGGAGAGTCCCGCCAGATGCGAGGGGATTAGGGGTGGGGGTCGTGCCGGGAGAGGCCGGGTGAGTTGACCAGCATGCGCGCGACCCGGCCCAGCTCCTCTCCCAGCCAGGTGCGGGCGGGTTGGGGGATGTCGCATCGAGCGAGCGCCTCCTGCATGCACTCCGCCCATTCCCGGGCTGCCTGATCATCGATGGGGAAGGGCTGATGACGCATGCGCAGGGCCGGGTGCCCTCGCCGTTCCCAGTAGAGGGGAGGGCCTCCCATCCACCCGCTCAGGAACTCGTACAGCTTCTGGCGGGACACCCGGGTGTCGGCTGGGAGCATGGCGAGGATGGTGGGGGACTCGGCTTCCACCACGTCGTAGAAGGTGTCGGCCAGGAGGCGCACCGTCTCGTCGCCCCCGATCTCGTCGTAGACGGTGTGGGCGGTTCCCCAGGGTCGGCCGCGGCTGATCTGCATCCCGCCGAAGCCTAGGGGTGTGCCGTGCCGGGGAGAATCGCGCCGGTCACCTCCGGGGAGGGATGAGCAGAGCGGTCAGGATGGCGGCGCATCCCAGGAGGAGGGAACCACCGGCCAGTTCGGGGTTGTCTCCCAGGGAGAGCCCCAGCGTGACGGCCCCCGCCGCCAGGCCCACGACCGGCGCGGCCACGGCGGGACGGCGGTCGAAGTCACGGGTGCGCAGCCCCCACCCGACCAGGAGGCCGAAAGCGATAGCTACCAGGGCGGATCCCACCGTCACGGACCCACGGTACCCGCACCGGGCGTGGGTGGTCAGAAGACGAGGAGGGTCCCGGGATCGGACCGCTCCCTCCTCGTCATGGCCCGGACGACGGCCATTGCGCCACTGCGGCGCTTGGCTATCTCCAGCAGGCAGGCCAGGACGGCGTCGGTGACGCCCGCCCCGAACCGGGGCGTCTCCACTCCCAGGGAGGAGGCCATGTCGTCGGCGTGCACGACCAGTTCCACCAGGCGGGTGACCAGGTAGTCGTCGGTCCGCATCGAGGACCCCCGCACCGCGATCGGCCGGCTCAGGTCCTCTCCCAGCTCGATCCCGAGGCGGGCCCGGGCATCGTCCCAGGCGGACGCCACCGCCTCCAGCCCGACCGCCGCCTCCGACTTCGCCCGCTCCCGCACCGACACGGCCAGCCGGGAGTCGAGATCGGCGCCACCGTCGGGCATGAGCGCCAGGAAGTAGCCGGGCGCGTCGACCAGGGGCGGGGTGCCCCGTTCCATCAGGTATCCGGGCACCACGGTCACCGCCCGCGACAGGTGGGCACACAGCTCGCCGACCGTCATGCGATCGAGGGCGCTCTCTGACTCCCACAGCTCGTCCAGACGGGGTGCGTCGAGCAGCTCCCGGGCGGTGTCGGCGGCATCGAGGAAGGCGTCCTTCACGCTCCCGGAGGTTATCTCTCGTGGCCGGTAGGCGCGACGCCGCCCCTACCGTCGTGGTCGGGACGGGTACGCTTCCGCCGAGACGGTTCCTCGGAGCGAATGCAAGCATCGTGACACTGCGCGAACCCCCCAAGAAGTCACAGGCGGCCAACCTCGTCGGCCGCTTCGCGGGGCTGGTGATGCTCCTGGGGCTGTTCGCCGTCGTGATATGGACGGTCGCCACCAATCAGCAGGCTGCGGCGATCCAGCGTTCGGATCCCCTGGTGCACGCTCCGGGGCAGTATGTCGACACCCCCCGGGGCGCGTTGCACGTCGTGACGGTGGGGGAGGGCTCCGTACCCATGGTGGCGATCCACCACGACACCATCGCCGGCGGGGCGCCCCTCGTCCCCCTGGCCTCGGAGCTGGCCGAGCGGGACCGGCGGGTCATACTCCCGGATCTCCTGAGCTACGGGTTCAGCCCGCGCCCGGTGAGTCCGGGCCGCAGGCTCTCCACAACCGGCCAGGCAGAGTCGGTGGCGGAGCTCCTGGACGAGCTGGGCGAGGCGCCCTACGAGGTTGTGGGATTCGGAGAGGGAGGGGAGGTGGCCACCGAGCTGGCGGTTCTGCGTCCCGATCTCACGTCCCGGCTGGTGCTGGTCGACACGCCCGACCTGCCGGTCCCCTCCGACGGGGTGGAGACCCTGGAGGGGCTTCCCTTCGGGGTGGGCGAGGCGGTCGCCTACACCTACGACGGCGCCGCTCCGGGGGCCCTGCAGCGCTTTCAGGACGAATGCCCGTCCTGGGCGCACTGCGAGGGAGAGGTGCTGGAGCACTACAGGCGTGCCTCGGCCGTGCCCGGCACGGCCGAGGCGATACACGTTCGGAGGGCGAGCGACCCTGCCTTCGTGGCGCCCTCCCGGCTGGACGAGATCAGCGTCGACGTGCTGGTAGTGGCGGTGGGCACCTCCCGGGAGGAAGCGGCGAATCTGGCGGAGAGGTTCCCCCAGGGTGAGGCGCAGAACGCCTCCGCATCCGAGCTGGCAGATGTCCTGGCGGGATGAGAGCGGGAGGCTCCCCGCCGCCGGGCCGCCTTCAGGGCACGAGCAGAACCTTGCCCGTCGTGGCGCGACCTTCCAGATCCCGGTGGGCGGTGGCGGCGTCCACGAGGGGATAGGTGCCCCCCACCAGGATCTCCAGTGATCCGTCCTCGATCCAGCGGAACAGGTCCCGTGATCGCTCCATGAGCTCCACCCGCTCCTCTATGTAGTTGCCCAGTGTGGGACGGGTGAGGAAGAGGGAGCCGTTGCGGGCGAGGGTCAGCGGTGCCACCGGGGGGACGGCTCCTGAGGAGTTCCCGAAGCTGACCATGAGGCCCCGGCCCTTGAGCAACCCCAGGCCCGCCTCGAATGTGGAGGCTCCCACGCCGTCGTACACCACGTCGAGCGGGCGGGCACCGGCCACCGCCTCCACCGCCTCCTGGAAAGGGACCTCCCGGTAGTTGATGACGTGGTCGGCTCCGGCGGCCGATGCCACCTCCGCCTTCTCCTCCGACCCCACCGTGGTGAAGACCTCGGCGCCCCGGAGCTTGGCCACCTGTGTCAACAGACGCCCCACCCCACCTGCCCCGGCATGGATCAGGCAGCGGTGCCCGGGGGCGAGCGAGAAAGTGGATGTGGCCAGGTAGTGGGCCGTGAGCCCCTGCAGCATGGCCGCCGCGGCGATCTCGGCTCCGATCCCCTCCGGCACCGGCACGGCACGTTCTGCCGGGACGGAGACGTACTCCGCATAGCTGCCAATGGCATCGGCCCACGCCACGACATCTCCCGGCGACACATTATCCACTCCCTCGCCGGCTGCCACCACGGTGCCCGCCCCCTCCATGCCGGGCACGATCGGCAGGTCCATGGGATACAGGCCGTTGCGGTGGTAGGTGTCGATGAAGTTGACCCCTGCTGCGGTGACCTGGACCACCAGCCTGCCGGGAGCGGGATCCGGCTCTGCCAGCTCCCTCACCTCCAGGGCCTCGGGTCCGCCCGTCTCTCTCACCTGAATCGCGATCATGAGACGACAACCTAGCGGGGACCGCCCCTGCCCCGGGCGTCCCCGCGAGCGCCCTCAGCCGTCCAGGCCCCGCCGCCGGACCTCTTCCAGGAGCGCCTCGTCCGGAACCGCCGAGAGGTCCACCACCTCGTGCCAGGGCGGCACGAGATCCTCGGAGAGCAACTGGGCCACGGTGTCGCGCAGGGTCCGGGCCCAGGCACCTCCACTCGCCTCGGCGTGGGGAGTGAGGGTGGCGTCGGGGTTGACCGTGTACACCGAGGCGGCAGGGCGGGGATTGGCCCGGGAACCCCGTTCCCCGTACACCAACAGCACCGCTCCCACCGCCACGTCCTGTATGCCCCCGGTGGCGATGAACTCTCCCTCGAAGGCCCATCCCGAGCTCTTGGTCTCGTCCACCGACTGGACGACCTTGGCCCACGACTTGAGCCGGGTGTCTCCTACCTCCGGGATGTCGACTGCCACGACGGGCGCGGTGTGTCCGGAGCGGGCGGGGCGGGGCACATCCGTCACGGCACCCCAGGTTACGGCATCGCGTTGCCTCCTCGGGAGGTGGGCGATTCCGTCACTCAAACCCGGTACCCTCGCGGGGAGATGGCCACGGTACGACTCTTCGCCCGACTCCGGGAGCTGGCCGGAAGTGCCCGCGTGGAGATCGAGGGCTCGACCGTGGCCGAGGTCGTGGAGAACGCCGGCCGGCGGTTCGGCCCCGACTTCGTGGCCGCTACCCGTACCGCCCGGGTGTGGCTGAACGGGGAGGAGACGGATGGATCCGACCCGGTGGGGCCCGCCGACGAGATAGCTCTCCTTCCACCGGTGTCGGGGGGCGCCGTCACCGCCACCTACTCCCCCGAGCTGACAGCAGCAGTCCCCCTCCTCGCCGCGGCAGCCGTGGTGGCCGTCAACCTGCTGGCCGACGCCGCCTGGTGGGCGGCGGTGCTGGTGGGTGTGGCCGGAGTGTGGGTGATCGACATCTCCCAGCAGATGCAGGCGCGCTCGCGCCCCTTCCCGGCTGTGGCGGCTGTGGTGGCAGCGGTAGGGGGAGCGGTCATTCCCGCCTCGATGGGGCCGGTGGGGATAGCAGTGGCGATCGGCCTGTCCGTGGCCGTCACGCTGACGTGGGGCGTGGCCATAGCCGGCTACCGATCCGTGGATGCGGTGGCACCCGGTGCCCTGGTGGGGATGATCACCGCCGCCGCCGTCGGCTCCCTCGTCCTGACCCGGTCGGAGGCGAGCCCCGATGCCCAGGCCATAGATGTCTTCTTGCTGGTCGTGGTGGTCGCCACCATCCTGGGAGCTGCGGCGGACCGCATGGCCGATCTCCCGTATCTGGACCCCTTCACCGTGACCGCCTTCGCCGCCGTCATCGCGTCGGTGGTCATGGCGGTGGTGTGGGACCTGGATGTGGCCGGCTACATGCTGGTGGGACTGGGTCTGGCGGTGACCCTGGTGGCCGGCCGGGGACTGGGCGCCCTCCTTCGCACCGGTCAGGCCGTGCTGGCCGGGCGGCCGCCCGGGTTCCTGAGGGCCGTGGACGGGCCGGTCCTGGCGGCGACGCTCTACCTCCCCCTCATTCGCCTCGTCCTTTGAGCCGGAGATGCGGTCTGGCTGGCAGGTCCCGGCCCCGATCGGTTACCCTGTGGCCCGCTCATGCGACCTGCTCATGCAGTCCGGCGCGGTCTGATCGGCATCCTCGTCCTGGTGATGGGTTGGCCACTCGCCGCCGTCTCTGTCACCAAGAGTGAGGTGGAGGCTGCCTGCCAGGACTCGGAGGCGGCATACGCCGAGTTCGAGGATGCCCAGGATCGCTTCGTGGAAGCGTCCCTGGCCTACGAGGAGGCAGCCAATGACGTCGCCCGGGTGGAGCGACAACAAGCCCATATCGGCGGGGCCGTGGAGACGCGCCGGGGCGTCATCGACGAGCTGGCCGTGGCAGCCCAGGACAAGGCCGTGGAGCTCTACAAGCGCGGGGCGTCGGCCGCGCCGGGGTTGCTCCTCTCTGTGACCAACGTGGGAGACGCCATGTCCAGCGCCGAGCTGCTGGCTGCCGCCTCGGCCGACGATCAGGCCTCCCTCACGGAGCTGACCGCGCTGGAAGCCGAGCTCGACCGCTTCCAGGACGAGCTGGCCGACGTGGAGGCCGAGTTGCGGGAGGTGGAGGCGAGGCGCCTGGATGCCGTGGGGCAGCAGGACGAGGCCCGGGATGACGCCGAGGCCGCCTACGCCCGACTGTCGGACCGGTGCAAGGAGCTGAACCGGACGTACAAGCAGGAGCAGGCGGCAGCCGCGGCCCGGGCCGCCGCCGAGGCGCAGGGAAAGACCGGCGCCGCCGCGGGCGCCAGCTCCGAGGCCACCTCCGGGTTCGTCTGCCCCATGGCCCCGGGTCACAGCTCGTTCATCGATTCCTGGGGGTTCCCCCGCTCCGGGGGCCGCACCCACAAGGGGACCGACATGATGGCTCCCTTCAACGAGCCGGTGCTGGCGGTGGCTCCAGGAACCGTCTCGATCCGCAACGGCGGGCTGGGCGGGAGGACCATCTGGCTGGTGGCCGACAACGGCACTGCCTACTACTACGCCCACCTGAACGACTGGGCGGTGGGCAACGGAGCGAGGGTGTCGCGGGGCCAGACGATCGGGTACAACGGCAACACCGGCAACGCGGTGGGTGGTTCCCCCCATGTTCATTTCGAGATCCATCCCGGGGGAAGGGGCGCCCCGGCGGTCAATCCCTATCCGACTCTCGCTTCCGCCTGCTTCTGAGCTGGTAGGGGTGCACGGGCTCGGATCGGGTGAGGCTAGGGTGGGGCTGGGTTACCCTGGGAGATCGTGACCGAGCAGAATCGCCGCCGAATCGACCTGGCTCTCTCCGAGGAGTTCAGCGCGGACTTGGAGAGCCTCCCGCTGGACGAGCTGAGGGGCCGCCGTGATATGGCGGAAGAGGTGGAACGGGAGCTCTCCTACTATCGCCGACTCTTCCACGGGAGGATGGACCTGCTCGCCTTCGAGATGCGCCGGCGCCGGGGCGAGGAGAGCCGCACCCTGATCGAGGCACTCCCCGAGATCCTCGCCTCCGGCATCCCCAGCGGAGGGGAGATGGGGGAGCTGCGGCACCTTTCGGTGGAGCTCAAGCTGCCGGAGGTGACGGGCCGCCGCGACATGGACCGGATACTGGAAGGCGAGGCTCTCACCCGGGTAACCACCATGGACACCGAGGAGCTGGCCGACTTCCAGGTCGCCCTGGGGGAGGCGGAGCGGGCAATCTCTTCCCAGAGGCGGACACTGCATGAGGTGATCGACCGGCTCCAGGCAGAGATCATCGACCGCTACAAGCGGGGCCTGGCCGGTACGGAAGCCCACACCTGAGCCGGCGTGACAGACGTCCTACTGGCCGTGGCGGAACGCTCCGGTCTCACCGAGCAGTACTTCAACGGGTCGGTGGCGGTGACCGGGCCCGCCGGTGAGATCACGGCGGCTCTGGGGGACATCGACCGGGCTTTCTTCATCCGCTCCGCCGCCAAGCCCTTCCAGGCCTGGGTGGCTCATGAAGCCGGCCTGGACGTCCCGCCCACCCATCTGGCCCTGGTGTGCGCCAGCCATTCCGGCGACCCGGTGCACGTGGCGATAGTGAGGGACATCCTCCGCCGGCACGGGCTGGACGAGTCCGCCCTGGCGTGCCCTCGATCCCGTCCCTTCCTGGCCGCCGACCGGCGCCTGGCGGCGAGCGGTGACCTCGAGCCGTCCGCCGTGTATCACAACTGCTCCGGGAAGCACGCCGGGATCCTGGCCGCCTGTCGGGCGGCCGGGCTCGACACCCAGTCCTACCTCGAGCCCTCCCACCCTCTCCAGCAGCGGGTGGGAGAGCTGATCGCCGAGGTGACGGGGGACGAGGTCGGTCCCCCGGGCGTGGACGGATGCGGGATGCCGGTCTGGCGTGTGACGGCTGGCGGCCTCGCTCGCGCCTACCACCGCCTCGCCGTCGACGAGCGCTTCGCTTCGGTCCGCTCCGCCATGTCCCGTTACCCCACTCTGGTGTCGGGTGAGGGACGGGGGGATGGATCCATCGGGCGCTGGACGGGGGGAGTCGCCAAGGGAGGAGCCGCCGGGTGCATGGGGGCGGCGGTGGCCGGGCGAGGGATGGCCGTCAAGTCCTGGAGCGGAAACGGCGAGGTGGCAGCTCTGGGTGTGGTCCTCGCCCTGGAGTGGTTGGGGATCCTCACCCGGTCCTTGGCCGACGGCATGGCCGGGGTGTTTCGACCTCCCGTCTATGGGGGAGGCAAAGAGGTAGGACGAATTCGGCCCGCCGCGGTGTTGGAGACAATGTGACGACCTGGAACCCCGACTGTTTCGAGCTTCCCACCGTGGCGGAGGCGGTGGGCCCCTTTGGGACCGCCCCGTTCCTGGAGGCGGTGACCGAGTTCGACTCCGGTGTTCCCCTCCCGGCGGTGGGAGAGGACACCTTCCTCCCCCTTCTCCGTCAGGACCAGGAGGTGGTCTTCGCCGGCCACCCCGATCTCACCGACTACCACACTCCCTTCGGCGAGAGAAGCGACGCCCTCATCGCCGCCGTGGCGGCGGAGGTGTCCCCGGCTCGGTTCCGCCTCGACTCGCTGCCCCAGGAGGCCGCCAAGCCGCTCGTGGCCGGCCTGGAGGAGGGGGGATGGCGGGTGGAGACCGGGGTGCACGAGGTGACGGCGGTACTGGACCTGCCCGAGTCCTTCGACACCTACCTGGCCGACGTGGGCAAGAAGGAGCGTCATGAGATCCGGCGCAAGCGGAGGCGCTACGAACGGGCGGTGGATCCCATCGTCCACGAGACCCATGCCGGGGAGGGTTGGGCGCTGGAGGAGTTCTTCCGCCTCCACCGGCTCTCCCAGGGCGAGAAGGGCCGCTTCCTCACCGAGGAGCGCCGGCAGCTGTTCACCCGCCTGGCCGGCATCGAGGGATGGCGCCTGGACGTGCTCCGCACGGAAGACGGGGGGGCGGCGGCCGTGGTGTTCGGCTACTCCGACCCCACCGGCTACTACCTGTACAACTCGGCTTATGACCCCTCGCTCCGGGAGGGATCCCCGGGCGTGGTCCTGTTGGGCTCGATGATCGAGAAGGCCATCTCCGAGGACATGCCCCGCTTCGACTTCCTCAAGGGAGACGAGGCCTACAAGTTCCGGCTGGGGGCACGGCGCCGTCCCCTGATGGAGATCGTGGCCCGTCCGGGAGCCGCCCAGTGATCGGCCGGGTCGCCTACCTCTCCATGCACACGTCGCCGCTGCTCCAGCCCGGTGTGGGTGACGCCGGGGGCATGAACGTCTACGTGGACCAGCTCGCCCGGGTCATGGCCGAGGCGGGTGTGGAGGTGGAGGTGTTCACCCGCCGCCACGACGCCGACCTCCCCAACCGGGTGACAGTGGTCCCCGGCTACACCGTCCACCACGTGGCGGCGGGGCCCGCCCGCCTGCTCCCCACCGAGCGCCAGGTGGCACATGTGCGCCGCTTCGCTCTGGGAGTCCTGGAAAGCCTGTCCTCGCTGCCCTCGGTGGATCTGCTCCATTCCCACTACTGGCTGTCGGGATGGGCCGGCCTCCTGGTCAAGCAGCAGCTGCATGTGCCCATGGCCAACTCGTTCCACACGCTGGGGCGGCTGAAGAACCTGAGCAAGCGGCACGACGACCCCCCCGAGTCGCTGCTGCGCATCGCCGCCGAGCAGGAGGTGATCGCCGGGTCGGATTGCGTGGTCGCCTCCACGCCCCTGGAGGCCGACGACCTGCTGGCCCACTACGGCGCCAATCCCGGCGCCCTGTGCGTATCCCCGCCCGGTGTCGACCATTCCCGGTTCTACCCCGCCTCCCGGGAGCAGGCCCGGGCCCGTCTCGGCCTGGGATCCGGGCCGGTGGTGCTGTTCGTGGGCCGGGTGCAGGCCCTCAAGGGCGTGGATGTGGTGATCGACGCCTTCGGGAGGGTGGCCGCCCGGCATCCCGACGCCACGCTCGTGGTGGTGGGCGGGCCCTCCGGAACCCGGGGAGGCCGGGAGATGCGCATGCTCCGCCACCGGGCGGCGGGGCTCGATGCCGAGGTCCGGTTCGTCGATCCCCTGCCGCACCGGGTCCTGGCGGATGTGTACCGGGCCGCCGACGTGCTGCATGTCCCCAGCCGGTCGGAGTCCTTCGGGCTGGTGGCGGTGGAGGCC
>JBKHJQ010000063.1:0-9706 GCA_046538055.1 Actinomycetota bacterium | reverse complement strand
GGCGTGGCCCGGGCCTTCGCCACCCTGGATGTCCCGGGAGGCCTCGATCTGGTGGTGTCGGCGGCAGGAGTGGTCGGACTGCTGTCGGTGGCACTGGCGGCGGCTCCTGCCTTCCTCGCCTATGCCCACCACCGGAGGCTCATCACCACACCCGCCCAGCGGTTCCGCTTTGCCGCTCAGGTGGCGCTCGTGCCCGGCCTTGTGGGACCCCTCCTCGCGGTGCCCCTGTTCCTCCCCGACAACGGCGTGGGCCTGGTCCCGTCCCTCCCCTTGCTGGGGCTGTTCACGGTGGCGACGGTGCTGGCCGCCCCCGGGACGCGCACGGTGCAGATCGGGGATCACCGCCCCGCGCCGGGCTGGTCGTGGCTGCCCGTGATCTGGCTCCTGGCACTGGCCATTGTCTTCCAGTTCCTGCTACGCCGCGGCCTGGTGATCCCGCCCTCTCTCGACAACCCATTCGCGGATCCGATGTAACGTCGGTCCATGGCGGAATGGACGGCGCACGTGATCACCGTCTCCGATGGTGTCCATGGCGGCTCCCGGCGGGACGAATCCGGCGACGTCCTCGCCCGGATGCTGGGCGAGGAAGGAGCCGGAGTGTCCAGGTCGGTAGTGCCCGATGAGAGGGCCAGGATCTCCGATGCGATCCGTGCGGCCGCTTCCACCGCCCGGCTGGTCGTCACCACCGGGGGGACGGGGCTGGGGCCCCGGGACGTTACCCCGGAAGCCACCCTGGATGTCCTGGATCGCTCCGCTCCCGGTCTGGTCCACCTCATGCTGGCCCGAGGCCTGGAGGCGACGCCCATGGCCGCTCTCTCCCGGGCAGCGGCGGGAACCGCCGGTGGCGCACTGGTAATCAACCTCCCCGGCTCGCCGCGGGGCGCGGCCGAGAACCTGACGGCTCTCCTGCCGGTGCTTCCCCACGCCCTGGATCTGGTGGCGGGAGACACGGAGCATCGATGACGGACCTGGAGAGGATCCTGGACACAGCGGAGGAATGGTCCCGGCGCGGGTTGGACTTCGCCGTGGCCACCGTGGTGGGAGTGCGGGGCTCCACCTACCGGGGCCTGGCGGCCCGCCAGCTCGTGGGCGGTGACGGCACCAGTGTGGGCACCGTGTCCGGCGGATGCCTCGACCAGGACCTGCACAGGGAGGCAGCGTCGGTGATGGAGGCCGGCACACCCCGCATGGTGGAGTTCGACCTGACCGCCGACGACGAGGCGGTGTGGGGCTGGGGGATCGGCTGCAACGGGGCCACCGAGCTGGTGCTGGAGCCTCCCGAGGCCGTTCTGGCGTTCGCCCGGGACCTGCGAGGCACCCCGCGCCCGGCGGTCGTGGTGCATCACCTGGAACCGGACCGGCTCGGCCAGAAGGCGATCGTGCGGCCGGGAGAGGGAGGTCCATTCCAGTCCGTAGCCGTCCAGGCTCTGGAGGACGGATGGAACCGGGTGGTGGAGACCGAGGAGGGGCGGGTCATGGTGGAGGTGCTGGGCGCCCCCCGGCGGCTCGTCGTGTGTGGTGCCGGACACGATGCCACCCCGGTGGTGCGGTTCGGGGCGGAGCTGGGCTACGAGCCGATCGTGGTGGATGACCGGCGGGCTTTCCTGACCGGGGAGCGCTTCCCCGAGGCCGCCGAGCTGGTGCAGGTGGCTCCGGCGGAGCTGGGGGACGTCGTCGAGCTCGACGCCACCGCCTCGGTGGTCATCATGTCTCACAACTACCTGCGCGACCTCGACTACCTGGGCGCCGTCCTGGGCCGCAATGTCGCCTACATCGGCGTCCTGGGACCGGGTGCCAGGCTGGAGAGGCTTCTCGGGGACCTGGCGGAACGGGGTGTGCGGCCGGAGCCGCACGATCTGGCTGTGCTGCACGGACCGGCCGGTCTCGACATCGGGTCGGAGGGCCCCAAGGAGATCGCCTGGGCGATCATGAGCGAGATCCTGGCGGTCCGCCGTCGGCGTCCGGGGGGCTTTCTGCGGGATCGGAAGGGCCCCGAGGAGCTGCGTGATTACGATCGGCTGCGCACCACTCCCGCAACCGGAGACCCAGCATGAAGATCGAGCACGAATTCACCGTCCAGCGACCCATGGCTGACGTCTGGGAGTTCTTCCAGGATGTCCCCGGCGTGGCCGACTGCCTACCCGGGGCGGAACTGAGAGAGGACAAGGGCGACAACACCTACGCGGGAGCCGTCTCCGTGAAACTGGGCCCGATGACGGCCACCTTCGAGGGGGAGGCCACCATCACTCCCGACCCCTCCGCCCACTCCGCCCGCATCGCGGGCAAGGGCGTGGACAAGAGGGGAGGGAGTCGCGGGCAGGTGGACGTGCAGTACTCACTGGCCGAAGCCAACGGCACCGGAACGAGCGTGAGCATCGACGCCGATGTGACGCTCTCGGGTCCGGCGGCACAGTTCGGCCGCACCGGCCTGGTCAACGAGATCTCCAAGCGGCTGATCGGCGAGTTCGTCGAGTGCCTGGAGGGCAAGTTGTCGGCCCCCTCCACCGAGGCCGCCTCGGCGGTGCGGGCCCGCCAGGTCAACGGTGTGGCCCTCTTCTTCTCCAGCCTCTGGTCGTGGATCAAGCGCCTGTTCCGCCGCTCTGAGTGACAGGGAGGCGGCTGGCGGCTCTGGCCCTGGCGGGTCTCCTCTTCTCGTGCGCCTCGGGCCAGGGAGGCGGCGTGGTGGTGGAGATGCTCGACAACCGGTACCAGCCTGAGGACGTCACGGTGCCGGTGGGCGAGGCGGTGACCTTCGTGGGCGCCGGCCGCAACCCGCACAACGCCGTGGCAGCCGACGGCTCGTGGTCGACCGAGGACTCCTTCGGCAGCCTCGACCAGTTCGAAGGCGACACCGCCGAGGTCATATTCGATGAGCCGGGCACCTACGTCTTCTTCTGCACATTCCATGGAAACGCCGACGGCGAGGGGATGGCGGGTACGCTGACGGTCGTGCCGGAGGACGACCAGTGAGGCGATGGCTGGGCCTCGCCGCGATCCTGCTGGCCGCCTGTGCCGGCCCACCGGAGGGTGAGCCCTCCCCGGCGGCGGTGGGGGTGGACGACACCCAGGCTCCCGCCTCCTGGTCGGGGGATACCCGGCGCGTCCCCGGTGACTATCCCACCATCCAGGCGGCAGTGGACGCGGCCGCGGCGGGGGACCTGATCCTGGTAGGGGAGGGGGTCTATCACGAGGAGGTGCAGATCTCCACGCCCGGTCTCACCCTCCGCGGGGCGGACCGAGAGGAAGTCGTGATCGACGGAGAGTCCGTCCGGCCCAACGGCGTCATCGTGTTCGCCGACGGTGTGGCGATCGAGAACCTCACGGTGCGCAACGCCACCGAGAACGGGCTGCTCTGGACCGGGGTGAGAGGCTACCGGGCCTCGTATGTGACCGCCCTCGACAACGAGGTCTACGGCATCTACGCCTTCGACTCGGGTGACGGGCTGTTCGAGCATTCCTACGCGGCCGGCTCCTACGACGCCGGCTTCTACATCGGCCAGTGCGACCCGTGCCAGGCCGTCATCCGGGACGTCGTGGCAGAGTGGAACGGCCTGGGCTACTCGGGCACCAACGCCTCCGGCGATCTGTACATAGTGGACTCGGTGTGGCGCCACAACGTGGCCGGGATCGTGCCCAACACCCTGGACACCGAGCTGCTGCCCCCCTTTCACGGCGTGACGATCGCCGGCAACCTGATCCACGACAACGGGAACAGGGAGGCACCCTCGTTCACCACCGAGTGGTCGGGATACGGCAACGGGGTGATCCTGGCGGGAGGCAACGACTCGGTCGTCACCCGGAACCGCATCGTCAACCATCCCACCAACGGTGTGGCGGTCACCCCCAACCTGTCCCGCAACCTCTGGATGTCGGGCGGCAACAGGGTGACCGGGAACGTGATCGAGGGATCCGGTCGCGCCGACATCGCGCTGGCCGGCCCCGCCTCCACCGGCAACTGCTTCGAGGACAACGGCGACCCGGCCACCTTCCCGGTGGGCCTGGAGCTGCTCCAGCCCTGTGAGGGAGTCAGGCTTCCCGTCCTCTTCGAGCTGGCGGGCAGCACCGAGCAGCTGGGGAGGATCGCCGAGAGCGAGCTGGGCCTGAAGCCGCCGGGAGCCGAGAGCGCCCCCCGACCCGATGCCCAGCCGCAGTTGCCCCAGGGTGCCGAGGCGCCGGTGCGTCCGGCCACCAATGTCTTCACCCAGGCGGTTCCCGACCTGGCCCGGATCGAAGTGCCCGCCACCGAGATACCCGTCCATCAGCAGAGAGGAGTCACATTGTTCGGCATCCTGTTCTCGTCCGCCCCCGGGGTCTTCTTCGGCCTCTACGCCTACCTCCTCCCGTTCGTGCTGTACGCCGCCTGGGTGGGCATAGCGCTCTGGGACCTTGTTCGACGTGACGAGGTGGGGAGGGGAGGAGTGATTGCCTGGACGGCAGCGATCCTCCTGGTGCCCTTCCTGGGAGTCGTCGCCTATCACCTGTTCTCGCGCTCTCCCATACCCCTCTGGCACCGTCTCACCTACGTGGTGGGCGGGATCCTCGCCTATGTCGTGATCCTGGGCCTGGGCGCCCTGGCCGGCGGCATCGTCTGAGCCCATGGCCGAGCCGTCCCAACCGACCGATCCGGCCCGGCGCCGGCTGCTATCCCGGGGAGGGGCCGCCCTCGTGGCCGGGACGCTGCTGGGGCGGCTCATGCCGGCCGGGGCGGTGGGCCCGTCTGCCGGGGGGCAGGGCTTCGAGGGCCTGGGGTACACCTCGCTCCACGACGACGGCACATCCCCCTACGACGGGGCTCACCAGCCCCCGGCGGAGATGGGCCCGGAGGCTCTGGATCATCACACCCTGCCACCCCCGGCGAAGTCCGGCGACAGGGACCTGGAGATCGATGTGGTGGAACGGCGCCTGAGGGTGGGAGCAGGCTTCGATTTCCAGGCCTGGACGTACGGGGGCACCGTCCCCGGTCCCATCATCCGGGCGCGGGAGGGCTCCCGCATCCGGGTTCGGCTGCGCAACCGCACCGGGCGCCCCCACAACCTCCATTTCCATGGCTCCCACTCCCCGGCGATGGACGGATGGGAGCCGATCCCGCCGGGAGGCGAGTTCACCTACGAGCTGGAAGCCGGTCCGGTGGGCGTCCACCCCTACCACTGCCACGTGCCTCCGCTGGCGCGCCACATCTCCCGGGGCCTGTACGGGATGCTGATCGTGGACCCTCCCGCCGGCAGGCCGCCCGCCCAGGAGATCGCCCTCGTGCTCTCTGGCTTCTCCGACGGCACCACCCCCAACCGGGTGATGGCATGGAACGGGGTGGCCGGGTTCTACCACCGCTTCCCGATCAAGGTGCCTGCGGGCGAACCGGTGCGCGCCTATGTCGTGAACATGACCGAGTACGAGCCGGTGGGTTCCTTCCACCTCCACGCCCGCACCTTCGAGGTGTTCCCCGCCGGGATGGGGGATGACCCCGCTTTCAGCAGCGACACGATCACCCTGGGCCAGGGGGAGAGGGCCATGCTGGAGTTCACTCTCCCCACCGCCGGTCGCTACATGTTCCATCCCCACCAGCACCACCTGGCCGAGAGGGGCGCCATGGGGTGGCTGGCGGCCGTCTAGCCGACGGGCACCTCCACGGGCCGCCCCCTCCGGATCCACCAGGCGCGGATGCGGGGTCCGGGTTCTAGCCCGACGATGAGATGCACCCAACCGGGGTCGTGAGGCTGGGCCAGATCGGTGGCCGAGGGAACCGGTTCGCCCAGGGGGTGGGAGTGGAAGACGCCGCCGATCTGCCAGCCGTTTCGCTCGGCGTGCATCAGGGCCCCGAAATGCTCCCTGGGCTCGATCGTAAATCGGGTGGGGGAGGCCTGGGCGTTGGTGAGCGGGTACGCCATCCGGATCCGGCCCGAACCGTCCATCGCCACCAGCCCGCAGCATTCCTGGGGCTCACACCACCGGGCGTGGCGGATCATCGCCTCCCGTATGGAGGCAGGCAGGGTGATCTCAGGGGCGGGAGATGTAGCCGGCCGGGGCACAGGAGGGGTCGTAGTCGACCAGCTGCGGGAGCCGATCCGGGTCGCCGCAGGCCGGGCATTCGGGGTTGCGACGCACCCGGACGGTCTGGAGATCCTGCTCCAGGGCGTCGTAGATGAGCAGCCTCCCGCTGAGCGAGTCGCCGATGCCCAACAGCACCTTGATGGCCTCCAGCGCCTGTATGGAGCCCAGCACTCCCGGGAGGACGCCCAGCACTCCCGCCTCGGCGCAGGAGGGTGCTTGCTCGGGCGGGGGCGGCTGCGGGAAGATGCAGCGGTAGCAGGGTCCCTCATAGGGACGGAAGACCGAAGCCTGGCCCTCGAAGCGAAATATCGAGGCGTGCACCACCGGGGTGCGGAGGTGGAGGCTGGCGTCGTTGACCAGGTAGCGTGTGGGGAAGTTGTCCCCGCCGTCGACTATCAAGTCGTAGCCGGAGAGGATCTCCAGGGCATTGTCGGCCGACAGGCGGTGGGGATGGGTCACGATCTTGGTGTCGGGGTTCAGTGCCGAGAGTGTCTCCCGGGCCGACTCCACCTTGGGCATGCCGATGCGGTCTATTCCGTGCAGGATCTGGCGCTGCAGGTTGGAGGCGTCCACCGCATCGAAGTCCACCACGCCCAGGGTGCCGATCCCTGCTGCCGCCAGGTACATGGCGGCCGGCGAGCCCAGGCCTCCCGCACCCACCACCGCCACAGAGGAGTCGAGGAGCCGGGCCTGTCCCTCCTCTCCCACCTCGGGAAGGAGGAGATGGCGGTGGTAGCGGGTGCGCTGATCGCCGTCGAGGGAGGCGGGGGTGACCCAGGTCCGTCCCTCGTCCTTCCAGCGATTGAACCCCCCCGCCATGGAAGTCACGTTCGAGTAGCCCATCTCCTGGAGGCTGGCCGCCGCCAGGATGCTGCGGGGACCTCCGGCGCAGAACAGGATGATCTCGCGGCCCCGGTCCGGCACCCGCTGCTCGATCTGGCTCTCCAGTATGCCGCGGGGGAGAAACACGGCTCCGGGCAGCGTGCCGCTCCGGAACTCATCGGGCTCGCGGACGTCGATCACCGTTGCCCGGGTGAGACGCCCCTCCACCTCCGCGGGCAGAGGCTCGCGGACCCGGGACCGGGCCGCGGCCACCATCTCGGAATACGTCGTCATCTTCCCCCAACGATACCGGGAAACGAGTTTCAAGGGT
Organism: Actinomycetota bacterium; assembly: GCA_046538055.1. GTDB lineage: Bacteria > Actinomycetota > Acidimicrobiia > Spongiisociales > ZC4RG35 > ZC4RG17. The sequence goes on along the minus strand of JBKHJQ010000063.1, from coordinate 2,505 downwards.
TCTTGATGAGAGTGACCGTGGCCGTGTCGCACAGGCCCCGGGAGTCGCAGACCCGGTAGACGAAGCTGTCGGGTGTGGTGGTTCCCTTGTCCATCCGGTACGTGACCACTCCTCCCCGCACCGAGAGGATCTCGCCGCCGGCCGGCCCTCGCCGGATCGTGACGGTCTCGAGGGGGAGGCCGTCGGGATGCTCATCATTGGCCAGCACGTCGATAGACCCCTCTTTGCCGCCAGGGTGATAGTGGGCGGTATCGTCCACCGCGTTGGGAGGACGGGGGGCGGCCTCCACCTCCACCGTGACGGTTGCGCGGGCGCAAGCGCCCACGGGATCGCATACGCGGTAGGTGAAGCGGTCCGTGCCGGAGAAGTCCCGGGCGGGTGTGTAGGTCACTGTGTCGCCGTCCGTCGAGGTGGGCCCGTGGCTCGCCCCGGCCACCGAGTCGACCGACAGCGCATCTCCATCGACATCGGTGTCGTTGGCGAGGACGGGAATGGTCACCGTCTCCCCGGCGGTCGTCGTGGCGGAGTCGTCCGCCGCGGCAGGCGGATCGTTGACGGGCGCCACCCGCACGGCCACGGTGGCTTCGTCGCAGCGGCCGGCGTCGTCACATGCCCGGTAGCGGAACGTGTCGGTGCCGTGGAAGTCCGCCCCGGGCTGATAGCGGATCCGGCCCGACGACAAGGCGGCGCTTCCCGCGCCGGGAGCGGATGCGATCGATTCGAGGGTGAGGCTGGGGGAGTCGTTGGCCAGCACGTCGATGACCACCGCCTCATCCTCCCGGGTGGAGGCGACGTCGTCGTGGGAGGAAGGGGGAGGACGGGTTGTGGTGGTGGTGGTGGTCGTCGTGGAGGTGGTGGTGGTGGTGCTCGTCGTCGCGACGGTGGTGGTCGTGGTGGCAGGGCCACTGGTGGTGGTCGGGGGAACCTCGGATGTGGAGGTGGTAGGCGTCCCGTCGCCCGGTCCGGTGGTGGGGACCGTCGTGGTAGGGGTCTGCCGGGGGCGGGTGGTGGCCGAGGGCCCTTCGCCGGGGGGCGTCTCGCCGGAACCGGAGAGGGAGGGCGGCGAGGCGGGTGGGATGGCATCCGCTGCGGCCACCGGGGACGGTGTGAGCGCGGCCCGATCCAGGGGGGCCATGTCGATGCCCACGATCGTGGCCGCGGTGAGGGCGGCAGCGCTGGTGACCGTGACGAAGTCCCGCCCCAGCCGGTCGAGGAAGAAGGGGATCTGGCCCATCCACGCCACCGGTCCGATCATCCAGCGGAGCCGGCCCAGGGACACATTGAGCAGTGCTCGCACGACTGTCGGGTCGAACTGTGTGCCGGCCATGGTGGCGATCTCCCGACGGGCCGCGGCCGGGCTGCGGGCAGGCTGGTAGGAGCGGCCCCCGGTCATGACGTCATAGGCGTCGGCCACCGCCACGATGCGTGCTCCGAGGGAGATGTCCTCTCCCTGCAAGCCACGCGGGTAGCCGGAACCGTCCCACCACTCATGGTGGTCCTCGATGGCCCGGGACCACTCACCCAGCCATGGCACGAGGGGGGCGGCCACTCGCATGCCGGCCAGGGGATGGCGGCGCACGATCGCCTTCTCGGCGGGGTCGAGAGGTCCGTCCTTGGCCAGGATCTCGGCCGGGATCTCGATCTTTCCGATGTCGTGCAGCAGTGCCGCCCATCTCAGCTTGTCCCGACCTTCGGGCGGGATCCTCAGCTCCTCGGCCAGCATGTCGGCATAGGCCCGGGTTCGTTCTCCATGCCCCCTCAGCCGGCGGTCGTACCGGTTGAGCTCGTTGGCCAGGGAGAGGAGGAGGGCGGCCGCCCCGTCCTGATCGGTGTCGTCTCCCTCCCGTGCTCTCGCCACCCGACGCCTGAGCTCTCCCAGGTCGGATCTGCGGAGTGCCAGCTTGAACCGGGAAGGTGCCCGATCGGGGAACAGAAGAGTCATCTTCAGCATGGCACTGAGGGGAAGGAGGTGGCGGGCGAGCCGGTCGATCATCCACGCCACGATCGACGACGCGGTCACGAGGATCAGCCACCATCCCACTACCTGGAGGGCTCCATCGGGGGTGAAGAGGCGGGTAGACACCCACAACGAGGCGGCTACCGCTCCGGCCAGGGGCGCGAGGAAGACGACGGCGCGCACCAGGAGGGCGGCCCAGCGGCGGGACCGCCACCGTTCGCCCGCCGGTGAGGTGGCTGAGGATGAGGGAGTGGTCACTCCCCCAATACATCGGCTCCGGTAGACGGGGGGTGAAGCCCTGCGCTCAGGCCTGGGAAGGGACGGATGAGGTCTCCCATTCCGTCCCCAGCGCGCCGGTCAGGGCGGGCAGCGTGACCTCGAACAGGCTCATGCCGTTGCGGTACTCGTAGGTGACGTCGCCTCCCATGAGGCGGGCCAGCAGACGCGACACGCTCAATCCCACGCCCACGCCGCCCGGATTGCTCCGGTCGCTGTCCAGGCGGTGGTACCTATCGAAGATCCGCTCCCACTGGTCCGGGGGGATGCCC
>JBKHJQ010000062.1:0-9782 GCA_046538055.1 Actinomycetota bacterium | reverse complement strand
GCTGTATCCCCAGGTGCGGGTCGTTGGCCACCAGAGGAAGACCGGAGGCGGTGCGGGATCCGTCCACCACCCAGCTGTTGGATCCGATTCCGTCGAAGGGCTCTCCCAGGACCGAATCGACCCTTTCGATCCGCCCCGCTGCCCGGGCGAGCGCCTCCTCCGCCCCTGGCCACGGTCGAGCATCCCCCCGGCGGGCGGTGGCGGATCCCGTCTCCACTATCAGGGGATGGCCCGGTGGATAGGGCGGGAAGAGGTCCTCCACCCTCTCCTCCCCGACGTCTCCGGATACGAAGGTCCGCTCGATCTCCTCCTTCAGGTTGTTGCGCAGATCCCAAGCCATCACGTGCGCCCATGTGAGCGTGTGCACCGGCTCCCACGGCTCGGGTCGGTAGTCGCCGTTCTGGAGGCCGAGGGCGGCGTACTCCAGCGACAGCGGGGCACCTCCCGGTCTCTCCTCCAGATAGGCGTTGACGCCCTCGGCATAGGCCTCCAGTCCGGAGCGGAGACGGCTCGGCATGGCGTCGTAGGCCTCGGCTGCCAGCCGTTCGAAGCCGAGGGTCCGGAGGAAGGCATCGGTCTCCACCTGGCCGTCGCCGAACATCTCCGCCAGCCGTCCCGCCCCGATGTGCCGCCAAGTGTCCATCTGCCAGAAGCGGTCCTGGGCGTGGACGTAGCCCTGGGCCCGGAACAGGTCCTCCAGGGTGTCGGCGGAGATGTGGGGCACACCGGCCGCGTCCCTCCCCACCGTGACATCGCGCTCCAATCCCGGTAGCCGGACGCTGCCGTCCACGATCGGGAAGGAGCGGCGTGCCATCCACGTCCCCCACAGGAGAGCGAGGGCCCCGAGAATCAGCAGAGCCAGGAGGGTTCGGCGGAGGAGCCGCATCCCGCCACAATGTAACGGGTCCGGTCCGGGGTGACTTGCCGAGGGGCGACGGGCGCGGGATAGTGGCTCCATGGCGCCCCTCTTCGCCCACATGGGAGGCATCGATGAGATCGGGATCTTCGTGATCCCCGCGCTTGCCGTGATCCTCCTCCTGCGGCGGGCGGAGCGGCGCGCCCGCGAGAAGCAGGAGACCGACCCGGGAGCGCCACTCCCGCCCCGGGAGTGAGCACCGGAGCCGGCAGCCCCTCCACTCGCCGTGTTCTCCCCGTTTCCGGAAGGCTCTAAGCTCCTGACCCGATGAGTGACCAGCTCACCGCCGCCGCCCAGGCGATGAACGTGCCCGAGCCACTGGTGGAGCGCTCCGCCCGGGCTCGGGCCGAAGCCACAGGCAGCACCTACGAGGAGATCCTGGCGGCTTGGGCGGGTGGGGAGGCGGTGGCGACCGCTCCCGCACCCGAGGAGCCTGCCGAGCAACCCGCCGAGGAGCCTTCCCCCGAGCCCGAGCCGACCGCCCCCTCCGAGCCTGCCCCGGCCGAGCCCGCCCCCGAACCTGCCGTCCCCGCTCCGGTGGTGGCGGCCGTGGCCGTGGCGGAGGAGGAACCGGAAGAGGTGGAGCCCCTGGAGCTGGGTGCCCGGGTGGGCCTGGCGGGCCGCATCGGTGCCTGGACCGGGGGGCTGTTGGGTCTGCTCGGGTTCGTGCTCTCCTCCACGTGGCTCCTGGGTGCCGCCTCGGTGGCAGGGGAGGAAGGTGCGTTCACTCCCGCCGTGGAGGTGACCAGCTCTCGCGTGGTCCTGGGTGTGACCCTCCTGTCGGTCGTGTTCGGGATCGCCGTGGCGGCGCTGAGCCGCGGCCTGGCCGCCTGGATCCATCCCGGCGCCCGTCTGAAGGGGCGCTATACGGCGACCCTGGTGCTGGGAGCCGTCCTGGGATTGGTGCTGGGCCTGGTGGCCGGGGCGGTGATGACATCAGCTTTCGCCCAGCCGGTGGAGGGGGCGGAGGGCACTGCCACGATGCGCGTGATACCTGCGGTGGTGGTGGTCCTCCTGGGAGGCGCCTTCATGGGCTGGGTCACGGCCGGCCTCGTCCAGGTCGTCGGCGTCCCCGCCGGCATGGACGAGGAGGACGAGGAGGAAGTTGCCGAGGTGAGGGGCAGGTTGTCCTCCGCCTTCGGGATCCCCCTCGCCGCCGCCCTCCTCCTGGCGATGCTGGTGCTGCCACTCGGGTGGGTGTTCATCCGGTCCAACGAGATGGCTGCGGGGGGAGCAGCGGTGCTGGCCATCTTCGCGGCAGCCGCCATCCTCGGGATCGCCACCCTGTCCGCCAGCCGTCCCACCATGCGGATCACACTGGGGGAGTTCCTGGTGGCGGCAGCAGGCATAGCCACGGTCGTGGTGATCATCTTCGCCGTGCTCCAGACCCAGGCCCCGCCCGAGGAGGAAGGCGGCACGGAGGAGCCGGCCACCACCGAGGAGGAGGCGCCGGATACGACCGGAGGCGAGGAGGCCCTCCGCCCCGTCGTCTCCGTTTGAGGCCTCCGGCCAGCGGGCAACGCTCCACGACGCCGGGGGTGCGTCGCCACCGGGGGTGTCAGCCGTCGGCTATGAAGGTGGCGATCAGCGAGTCCCCCTGCTCCTCCCATCGGATCAGCACCGGCTCGCCGCTGCGCAGGTGGTCCTGGAGATGCCCGAGCGGGAAGGCGTAGTCCCCCTCGGGGATCGTCTCGAACTCCATCTGCTCGCCGTCCACCAGAACCGTGAAGCCCTCCACGTCCTCCAGTTCCCCTTCCACCCCCACGACGATGCCGGTCGCCTCGTTCTCGCCGGAGGAGGCGCACGCCCCCACGGCGACCAGCGAGGCAGCGGCGATCAGCAGGAGAGGGGAGAATCGGACGGGGCCGTCCCTCCGGAGGGACGGGCGGGGGATGCGGGCGGGCACGTCAGCCGCCGCGAATGACGATGACCCCCATGGCCCCCAGCACCACGGCATAGCAGCCCATGGCGAGGAGGAAGCCGGCGACGAAGAAGCGATTCAGGAGGGGTCGCTCGAAGCGCAGGTGCATGTACCACCCGACCACGATCACGAACTTGAGGAGGGCCAGGATGATGAGAAGCGCCACGTTGATACCGCCCAGCTCCAGCGCCTCGTCGATGTAGAAGAGGGCCACCTCGATGGCAGTGAGCACGGCCAGGAGCGCCGCGATCTTCCAGTACTGCCCGATGGTCGGATGAGGTGGGTGAGACTCGTGAGTCATGGTGCCTTCCCGCCTCCGGGAGTGCAGGTACCAGGTAACGGGTAGTCGGTGGTAGGAAGCGGTCCGGGTATTGACTTGTCCCTCTCTGCCCAGGTCTCCATCGCTGACTCCGGCGGTTCCGTCGGTCCACGACGTGTAAGCAGGGGACTGGCGCCCGGCAGAAGAACTGACCCATCTACGTAGAACGTGGAACGGCGAGCGGAGCGAGCCATCACACCCTCGCCGCGTCGATGAGGTAGACGACGGTGAAGATGACGATCCAGATGATGTCCACGAAATGCCAGTAGAGACCCACTAGCTCCAGGTTCATCCCCTTGTGCTCGGATAGCCGTCCCCGGGAGCGGGAGATCCCCCACAGCGACAGCAGCATGATCACGCCGATGGCGACGTGGGTCCCGTGGAAGCCAGTCAGGAGGTAGAAAGCCGATGCCACCGGGTTGGTGGTGAGGCTCATGTCGTAGTGGACGACGAACTCGGTGAACTCGAAGACCTGACCGGCCAGGAACACCGAGCCGAGGGCGGCGGTGGCGAAGAGCCAGGTGCGCGCCTGCGGCTGGTCGTCACGGGAGAGGGCGTTGTGGGCCAGCACCATGGTTAGCGAGCTCATCAGCAGCACGAAGGAGCTGACGGATGTGAAGGGGATGTCGTAGATCTCGCGGGGGTAGATGCTGAAGCCGGGACGGTTGGAGTACAGGAGGTAGTTGGTGATCAGGGCGCCGAAGAAGAGGAACTCCGAGCTGAGGAAGAGCCACATGCCCAGCTTGCGGTTGTCGACACCGGTCGACTCGTGCTCGGGGTGGGCGTGGGTCTCCTCGTGAGCGATGTCGGCGGCCATCACTCCTCCTCCGTCCCGTACTCCTCGGCGAACGCCTCCTCCATCTCGTGGTCCTCGGGATGCTCGTCCTCCAGCGGCTCGATCCCCCAGCCGATCAGGGCGCCGATCACGACCAACGCTCCCACCGCGATCAGGGCCTTGCCCCAGGCCTGGGTGTGGTAGATGATCCCGTAGCCGATGAGTGGTATCCCCGCCCCCACCAGGAAGGGGAAATAGGACGGGTTGGGGAGGTGGATGGGTCCGGGCGGGTTGGTCCCCGACTCCTCCAGTTGGGCGATGATGCGGTCGGCCTCCTCCCGGCGGACGGCCCTTCCCTCGTCGTCCTCGGTGTACTTCTGGCGCCAGAGGTCGTCCAGGGACTGGACCACGGGGCTCACCCCGAAGTTGTAGTGGGGGGTGGGATTGGGGGTGGTCCACTCGATCGTCCGGGCGTCCCAGGGATCGAGGCCGGAGGGCTCACCGTGGGTCCTGGAGCGCCACCAGTTGTACATGAAGACCAGGATGGAGACGGCGATGATGAACGCCCCCACCGTGGCGGCGATGTTCCACGGCTCCAGGCCGGTCTCGGGGGCGTACTTCCAGGTCCGGCGGACCATGCCCTGCAGTCCCAGCCAGTGCATGGGAGCGAAGGTCAGGTTGAAGCCGATCAGCATCAGCCAGAAGTGCCATTTGCCTAGGCGATCGCTCATCATCCGGCCGCGGAGCTTGGGATACCAGTAGTAGAGGCCGGAGAAGATGCCGAAGATGGCGCCGCCGAAGAGGACGTAGTGGAAGTGCGCCACGATGTAGTAGGTGTCGGTCTGCTGCCAGTCGGAGGGGACGATGGCGTGGGTCACGCCGGACAGGCCGCCGATGACGAACATGGCGACGAACCCCACCGAGAACAGCATCGGGGTGTTGAAGTTGATCTTCCCCAGCCACATCGTGCCCAGCCAGTTGAAGATCTTGATGCCGGTCGGGACGGCGATGGTCATCGTGGCGAGGCCGAAGGCGGCCTGAGCCACCGGGGAGATCCCCGAGGAGAACATATGGTGCGCCCACACCCCGAAGCCCAGGAAGGCGATGGCCGCTCCCGCGAACACCACGGCGGAGTATCCGAACAGGGGCTTGCGGCTGAAGACGGGAAGGACCTCGGAGACGATTCCCATGGCCGGCAGGATGAGGATGTAGACCTCGGGATGGCCGAAGAGCCAGAACAGGTGCTGCCACAGCACCGGGTCACCCCCGTTGGTGGCCTCGAAGAAGAGCGTGCCGAACTGGCGGTCGAAGGTGACCATGAACAGGGCGATGGCCACGATGGGGAGGGAGAACAGGAGCAGGAAGGCGACGATGGTCGTCATCCAGGAGAAGACGGGCATGCGAAGCAGGCGCATCCCCTTGGCCCGCATGTTGAAGACGGTCACGAGGAAGTTGACCGACGATATGAGCGACGCCAGCCCCAGGACCTGGAGGCCGATGGCCCAGTAGTCCATGACCGTCCCCGCCGAATAGAAGGGGCCGGCGTTGGGCTGATAGCCGAACCACCCCCCGTTGGGAGAGTCGGCCAGGAAGTTGAGGCCTCCCGGCCCGCCGTTGATGGGCATGTTCCCGGCGGTGACACCGTCCGGCGATATCGGGGCCAGGGTCGTGCCGAAGATGAATGTCGAGTAGAGGAACAACCCGCCGAACAGGAAGATCCACCACGACAGGGCATTCAGGCGGGGGAACGCCACGTCCCTCGCCCCCAGTTGCAGGGGGAGCAGGTAGTTGAAGAACGCAGCCGACACCGGCATCACGAAGAGGAAGATCATCGTGGTGCCGTGCATCGTGAAGAGCGAGTTGTAGGCGCCGGCGGTGAGGAACTCGGAGTTGGCCTGGGCGAGGTGGATGCGGAGCAGCAGCGCCTCCAGCCCTCCCAGAAGGAAGAACACGAAGGCGGTGTAGCCGTACATGATCCCGATCCGCTTGTGGTCCACGGTCGTGATCCACGACCACAGCCCGTACTCGGAGCGGGGCTTGCGGAAGATCGTGGTGGTCGGCCGAGCTGCTACGTCAGTCATCGTGCGCCTCCGGCGCGGTCTTGAGCTCTGAGTGGTGAGTGATGGGTCATGTCTCCTGTCGTATGCACAGGCTCCAGTTCCGGTCTTTCCTCGTTGACAACGAGCCGACGGTAACTCCGGACGTTCCTGGAAGGAAGACGATCGCGGGCGTAGCCGCCATACCCAGGACTCAGAACCCAGAGCCCAGAACGGCGAGCGAAGCGAGTCACTCCAGACTCTCCAGCCATGCGATCAGCGAATCGATCTCGTCCTCGGTGAGATCGAGCTGGGGCATGAAGCTGCCCGGCTTCACCTCCGGCGGATCGGCCAGCCAGCGCTTGAGCGCCGCCTCGAAGTCCTCTCCCTCCTCGGGTAGGGCGGCGCCGGCGAAAACTGTGCGGTACTGGTCCCCGAAATGGGTGAGGTTGGGCCCATTGAACTGCTCGCGGGCGATGACGTTGCTGGAGATATCCTGGTCGTTCTCCTCCACTTCCACGGTGTGGCACTGCACGCACTGGCCGTTCATGAAGAGCTGCAGCCCCTCGAACTCGGGCGTCCCCTCCTCGGGTACGGAGGCGGGTTCCTGCTGGCGGGCCAGCCAGTCGTCGAAGTCGGCCCGGGGGACGGCCCGGACCTCGGCTCGCATCAGGGAGTGGGAGAGGCCGCAGAACTCGGCGCAATGGGCGGCATAGGCGCCGGGCTCGTCCGCCTCCAGGCGCAGCACCGTCTCCTGGCCGGGGATGGCGTATCGCTTCCCGTTCAACTTGGGCACCCAGAAGTTGTGGATGACATCCTCCGACGAGAGGATGGCGCACACCTCCTCCCCGGCGGGAATGACCATGACGTTGGCGGTCACCACCTCCTCGCCGTCGGGAATCCCCCCCATCCCGGCGTAGCGGTACTCGAACCACCACTGGTGACCGATCACCTCCACCCGCATGGCGTCGGGGTCGCACTCGGTCAGCTCGAAGACCTGCTGGACCGTGGGAACGGCGATCGTGGCGAGGATCAAGGCGGGGATGATCGTCCAGATCACCTCCAGCTTGGCGTTGCCATGGACCTGTTTGGGCTCGCGGCGCCCGTCCCGGTCCCGAAAGGCGACGGCCGCCACGATGATCGCCCCCTGCACCAGCACGAAGACGCCGGTAGCGATCCAGAAGACCGGCCAGAAGAGGTCGTCGATGGTGCGGGCGAACGGCCCCTGGGGATCGAGCGAGTCCAGGGGAGCGTCGTCCACGTTGGGGGCCACGAACTGGCAGGCGGACACGACAAGTGCCACCAGAACCAGTCCTGTGAGCCGGAGGAATCGAAGCCGTGATCCCATCGGGCCGCATCATACGGTGCGCCATAGGCAGCACCAACCTGTCACGCTCCCAGGTCGTCCAGGGCCCGGCTCAGCTCTGCGGGGTCCATCGCGCCCTCGAATCGGGCGGTGATCACGCCGTCGGAGTCGGTCACGAACACCCAGGGCTCGGAGGGAAGCCCCCACTCCTCCACCGCCGGAACCGTCACGAGATCCTCGAAGCTCTCGGCGTCGAGGTTCTCGTAGATCTCGACGTGGAGGAAGTCGACACCGGGATAGTCGCCGGTCATCTCCTTGACGTCGTCCAGCATCGGCCCGCACGTCTGGGAGGTGCAGAAGGCGGGAGTGGCGAACACCACCACGGTGGGCCGGCCATCGGTCATGGCCTCGTCCAGGGAAAGCCTGTACATATTCGGATCGGGCTCGGGATCGGTGGTGATCTCGGCCAGTTCGTGGTCTGCGGCCGTGCGGGTTGGCACCGCCAACCCGGTTTCGCCCACCCCGGGAAGCTCGGCCTCCTCGCTGACGGGGAACGGGGTGGGTTGGGTGGCGTCGTATCCCTCCGCCGCGATCGCCACCGTCCACGACCCGGGCTCGGTCAGCTCCACCGTTCCCCGGTACAGACCCCGCTGGTCGGGAATCGCCCAGAGGAACTCGAGGGGCACCGCGGTCTCGTCACCGCCCGGGGAGGTGAAGGTGGCAGTGGCCGCCACGTCCGGATCGGCCAGGAACTCCTGAGACTCGGGGTCCACCAGACCCACCAGGATCCGCTGCTCGCCCACCTCCAGGGACCCGGGGGAGCTGGCCACCAGGGCGAAGGGCTGAACGGAGGATCCGCATGCCACCAGGATCGCCGAGAGGGCGCAGCTCCAGAGGAGGGTTCGGCGCATGGAACTCAGTTTGGCCCATGCCGGGATTTGAGCAAAGGCGGGCCAAGTCCCCGAATGTGCTCTATGTCCGGGGCCTTGTACCCTGAGCGAATCGTGAATTCCCCGGCAGTTGTCGTCGCCGATCCGACCCTGGGGCGGGGTGTGCTATCCGCCTACATGGCCCTGACGAAGCCCCGCATCATCGAGCTGCTCCTGATCACCACCGTCCCCGCCATGGTCCTGGCGGCCGGCGGGTGGCCCGGGTGGTGGCCGGTGGTCGCCACCCTGGTGGGCGGCTCCCTCTCGGCAGGAGGGGCGAACGCCATCAACAACTGGTTCGACCGCGACATCGACGAGGTGATGCGAAGGACACGTCGGCGCCCCCTGCCCCGGCGGGATGTGGAGCCACGCCCGGCTCTGATCTTCGGCGCCGGCTTGGGCCTGGCAGGATTCGCCTGGTTGTGGGCGTTCACGAACCTGCTGGCTGCGGTCCTGTCCGGGGTCGCCCTCCTGTTCTACGTGTTCGTCTACACCATGGGCCTGAAGCGCCGCAGCATCCAGAACATCGTGATAGGGGGTGCGGCGGGGGCGGTGCCGGCCCTGGTGGGCTGGGCGGCGGTGCGGGGGGACCTGGCTCTCCCTGCCTGGATCCTCTTCGCAGTCGTCTTCTACTGGACGCCCCCGCATTTCTGGGCGCTGGCCGTGCGCTACCGGGACGACTACCAGGCGGCCGGGATCCCCATGCTGCCCGTGGTGCGGGGCGTGGAGGCCACCACCCGGTCCATGCTCCTCTACGCCGGGACGATGGTGCTGGTGTCTCTCATGCTGGTTCCCGTCGCCCGCATGGGCTGGGTGTACCTGGTGGCGGCGGCCGGCGGCGGCGGCTGGTTCATGTGGGAGTCGTGGCGTGTGCGGAAACAGCCGGACCGGGCCATGAAGCTCTTCACGGTGTCGACCGTCTACCTGGCGGTGCTGTTCGGCTCGGTCGTCGTGGATGTGCTGGTGCCATGATCGACGTGCTCACCGTCGGCCTGGTCTGGGTCTTCCCCGTCGTGGTGGTGGGTCTGGTGGTGTGGCGGGCGGTGGTGGCCCGGGGTGATCGGTCGTGATGGCGGCCATCTCCTATCCGCCCATTCCCATCTTCGAGGTGGGCCCGCTCCAGATGTCACTCCACGGCGTCTTCGCCGCCATCGGCTTCATCGCCGGTGCCTGGATCGCCACCCGCGAGATACGCCGCCGCGGGCTGGACGCCGAGGCCTACCAGTCGGTCCTCACCTGGGGCCTGATCGGCGCCCTCATCGGTGCCCGCTACCTGACCACACCCGCTGCGCTCTTCGAGGGAGTGCCGCTGGGAGACGCCCTCAACCCCTTGGGAGGGAACTTCTCGATCATGGGGGGTTTCGCGGGTGGAATCGTGGGTGGCCTGATCCGGATGCGCCGCTTCGACCTTCCGGTCCTCCCCACCCTGGACGCCTCCACCTTCGGCCTCGCCCTGGGGACGGTGGTGGGTCGGATCGGCGACCTGGCCATAGTGGAGCACCTGGGGAGGCCCACCCGGGTGGCGTGGGGGTACGGGGTGAAGCCCGGCTACGACCTCGCCCCCCAGCACGACATACTCG
>JBKHJQ010000061.1:0-9790 GCA_046538055.1 Actinomycetota bacterium | reverse complement strand
CCTCCCATGGGTCGCCCACCGTCTGCTTCTCGTGCCGGGCCAGCCACTCCACGAGGGCCCCATACGCCTCCAGGAGGGTGTCGTAGGGTCCGACGTGCTCGACGACCGCCGCCCGGCAGGGCGGAAGCTGGGATGGTCGTATCTCGCCCGTCTCTTGCACCGGGGCAGAGGCGGGAAATCCCGCCTCCACCTCGAAGCGCTCCTCGTCGAGGCGGCGATAGCGCGCGTACGGGGGGCCGGCCGGGCCGGCTCCAAGACGGGACAGGTAAGTGGCCACCTCCCTGAATGCCCGGGGGAGCCAGTCAGCCATCTCCTCGGCGGTGAGGGTGTTGAACATGGCGGCGGTGGCCTGCTCAGCGAGGATCCGTGTCTCGATCTCGTGAGTCTTCATGGCCTCCACGCTATGGACGGCACGCATGCGCCATAAGGGCCCAAGGTCCTTTCCCGGGAGCCGTCGGTGTCATGACCTCCGACCCTGGTGGCAACCCGGGTCCGGGAGGGAAGCTGTAGGCGTGATATCCGGCGACACGCCCCGCGGTCAGACCTCGATGCCCCCGGACATGGGGACTGGGTGCGGTAGGCTCCGGCCCGGAAGCACGCACAGCATCCGCATGCCCCTACCGCCTCTGAAGGGGGGCCCTTTGATCCGATCTGCCAGATCGCTCTTCCAAGGCAGCGGCAGATGACCCTGGCCGAAGGACACATCGGAGGGACCGTTGTGGCCGTCCGGGGGAGTGTCGTCGATGTTCGGTTCCCCGAGCAATTGCCCGGGATCCGGGAGATGCTGCGACTGGGTCAGGGGGTCATGGCGGAGGTGTCCGCCCATCTGGACGACTCCACGGTCCGGTGCCTGGCGATGACCCCCACCCAGGGACTGGCTCGGGGAGCGGAGGCGGAGGCGAGCGGGGGACCGGTCACCGTTCCCGTGGGTGAGGCGCTGCTGGGCCGGGCCGTGGACATGTTCGGGAGGTCCATCGACGGGCGGGAAGAAGTGGAGGCGGAGCGGCGTCCCATCTATCAGCCGATGGTGCCTCTGCGTCGGCGGTCGACGCGCTCGGAGGTCTTCGAGACCGGCATCAAGGCGATCGATCTGCTGACACCCCTGGAGAGAGGAGACAAGGCGGGGCTCTTCGGGGGCGCCGGCGTGGGCAAGACGGTCCTCATCATGGAGATGATCCACAACATGGTGGGCCGCCACGAGGGGGTGAGCCTCTTCTGCGGGATCGGGGAGCGCAGCCGGGAGGCGGAAGAGCTGTACCGGGAGCTCACCGAGACGGGGGTGCTGAGCGAGACGATTCTCGTGTTCGGCCAGATGAAGGAGCAACCCGGAGCCCGGCTGCGCGTGGGGCACACCGCCCTGGCCGTGGCCGAGTACTTCCGGGATGTGCGCCGCCAGGATGTTCTCCTGCTGATCGACAATATCTTCCGGTTCGTTCAGGCCGGGTCCGAGGTGTCCGGTCTGATGGGGCGCATCCCCTCCCAGCTGGGCTACCAGCCCACGCTGGCCACCGAGCTGTCGGAGCTGGAGGAGAGGATCTGCAGCACGCTGGATGCAGCCATCAGCTCGATCCAGGCGGTGTACGTGCCGGCCGACGACTTCACCGATCCCGCTGCCGTCCACATCTTCGGCCACCTTTCCGCCTCGGTCGTACTGTCCCGGGATCGCGCCAGCGAGGGCCTCTACCCGGCGATCGACCCCCTCCGGTCCGATTCGAAGATGCTCGTCCCCCAAATCGTGGGCGAGCGGCACTACCGCGTGGCGCGGGAGGTGCGCCGAACCCTGGCCAGCTACGAGGACCTCAAGGATGTGATCGCCATGTTGGGCATGGAGGAGCTGTCGGAGGAGGACCGCCGCACCGTGGGAAGGGCGCGGCGGCTGGAGCGGTTCCTCACCCAGCCGTTCTTCGCCACGGAGCGCTTCACGGGCCTGGAGGGTCGTCAGCTCAGCCGGGAGGAGAGCCTGGAGGGATGCGAGAGGATCCTGGCTGACGAGTTCGCAGACTTCGATGAGAGTGACCTGTTCATGATCGGGTCGATCGATGAGGCGGTGGAGAAGCGGGCACGCCGTCGAGGGGAGACCGGATGAGGCTCGTGGTGGCTCTTCCCAACCGGATCGAAGTGGACCGGACCGTGACCAAGGTCGCGGCCGAGGGGATACACGGGAACTTCACGTTGCTGCCCCACCACATCGACTACGTCGTGGTGCTGGCGTCGGGAATCCTCTCCTACACCGACGGTGGGGGCGAGCGGTATGTGGCCGTGGACGGGGGGATCCTCACGAAGGTGGGCGAGGAGGTGCGGGTGTCGACGGTGGCGGCCGTGCCAGGGGACCGCCTCGAAATGCTGGAGCAGATCGTCTCGGAGACTTTCCGCCACCTGGACGAGCGGGAACGGAACGCCCGCATCGCCCAGGCCCGAATCGAAAGCCACGTGCTGCAGGAGATGTTCGAGTTCGAGGAGTCGCGATGACGGACCGGGGAGGTGACGACGGTCGGCGCCGATTCCGGCGGATCGTCGGGGACAAGGCTGCACGCCGGATACGAGCCCGCCGCCGCTCAGAGGGTGTCTGGTTCTGGCTGGGAATGCTGGGGCTGATCGGCTGGTCGGTCGCCATACCGACCGTTTTGGGCGTCGCCTTCGGGCTCTGGCTGGACCGGGTGGCTCCGGCCTCCTTCTCGTGGGTGCTGAGCATGCTGGTGATGGGCCTGGCGCTCGGCCTCCTCAACGCCTGGTTCTGGGTCCGTCGCGAATCCGGCCAGGACGACGACGGGGATACGGGCGGAAGCCCCATCCATCGCACCGAGCCCAAGGAGAACGGCCAGTGGTAGTCGACATCCTCATCGGTGCGGGTGCAGGGTTGCTGGCAGGTACGGTCTTCTTCGCCGGCCTGGGGTGGACGGTCGCCCGCCTCCCGAGAACTCGCCGACCGCTGCTCCTCTCACTGGGCAGTCTCGCAGCCCGGAGTGCGCTCCTGGTGGCTGTCGTCCTCGTCACCTCCCAGGGGCGGCTCTGGCGGGTCGTCGCCTCGCTGATGGGGATACTGGCCGTGCGCACAGCCATGGTGGCGTGGGTCCGTCGCCGACCGGCAGGAGGGGCATCGTGGACCTGACCCTGCTCAGCCCGGATGAGGTGGTCTACTGGGAATGGGGGTTCATCCGCCTCAACGCCACCGTCGCATTCACGTGGGGAGTCATGGCGGTGATGATCGCCGGGGCCTGGCTCGTCTCGCGTCGGCTGACCGCTGACACCGACGTGCCACCCGGCCAGAACGCCCTGGAGGTAGTCGTCGACTACATGCGGGACCAGATAACGGAGATCAGCGAGGGGGACCGGCCCGAGCCCTATCTCCCGTTTGTGGGCACCCTCTTCATCTTCATCGCCGTGGCCAATCTGCTCACCATCCTGCCGGGATACATTCCGCCCACGGCGTCCCTCTCCACCACTGCCGCCCTCGCCCTGGGTGTCTTTCTGGCCGTGCCGGCCTACGGCATCTCCCGCCAGGGGCTGGGCGCCTACCTGCGGCACTACGTCGAACCCAGCCCGATCATGCTCCCGTTCAACGTCATCGGCGATCTCTCCCGCACGCTGGCCCTGGCGGTCCGCCTGTTCGGCAACGTCATGAGCGGGGCCAAGATCGTGGCCGTGCTGGTGGCGGTGATCCCGTTCCTGTTCCCGATCGTCTTCCGGGCCCTGGGACTCCTCACGGGCTTCATACAGGCCTACATATTTGCCGTTCTCGCCATGGTGTACATCTCATCGGGGATGTCCACCGCCGAGCACCGCCGGGAGGGCGGCGACGACCTCGCAGAAAGGAGCTAGGAGTAATGGATTCCCAAACCGTGATAGCGATGGCCTCGGTGATCACTGCCGGCCTGACGATGGCCGTCGGGTCGATCGGCCCCGCTCTGGGTGAGGCCCGGGCTCTGGACAGGGCGCTGGCCGCCATGGCCCAGCAGCCCGACGAGGCCGGGAGGATCACCCGAACCGCCTTCGTCGGGCTGGCATTCATCGAGTCGACGGCCATCTACTGCTTCGTCATCTCGATCATCCTGATCTTCGCCAACCCGTTCTGGAATCAGATCACGGGAGGTTGAGATGGTGCATCTGCGGAACGTCGTGAGGAGGCGTCCGGGGTGTTGATCGACTGGTTCACCGTCGTAGCCCAGCTCATCAACTTCGCCATCCTGGTAGTGGCGCTGAAGTACCTGCTCTACGACCGCGTGATCGAGGCGATGGAGAGGAGGCGGGCGTCCATCGCCGCTCGGGAACGGGAAGCGGAGGAGCGCAGCCGGGCGGCCGATGAGCGCATCCATGAGCTGGAACGGGAGCGTCGGGAGCTACAGGATCGTCGGGAGGAGATGCTGGCCGAGGCAGGGCGGGAGGCGGCCGAGCGTCGCAGCGAGCTCCTGGGCGAGGTGCGGGATGAGGTGCAACGCCGGGAGGAGGAGTGGAAGGAGTCGATCCGGCTACGCCAGGAGAGCCTGCTGGCGGATCTCCAACAGCTAACCGGTGAGAAGGCGGTGGCGATCGCCGAGAGGGTGCTCCGTGACCTGGCCGACGAGTCGATGGAGCGGACCCTGATCCGGCGGCTGGCGGAGCGAATCGACGAGCTCTCCCAGGAGGAGCAATCCGCACTGGCGGAGGCCCTCCGCGAGGAAGGCTCGGTGGTGGAAGTGCGCGGGGGCTTCGAGCTGTCCGAAGACAGCAAGAGCCGGATACAGGCGGCGCTTCGACGCCTGGCCGGGGACTTCGATCGCAAGCTCACCTACCGGCGGGACCCGGCGCTGATCGCCGGAGTCGTCATCCAGGTGGGTCCCCGCTCGGTGGGGTGGACGATGGACGGCTATCTGGACGATCTCAAGGCGGAGTTCAACGCCGTTCTCCGCAACGAGGTGAGTCCCGCCGACGGCGACCTGGCGACGGACGGGGAGGGTGGATGAGCTCGGGGACCGCCGGGTTCGAGCTCTGGCACTCTCGGCTGCAGTCGCGGCTGGACCGCCTGGACGAAACCATCCAGGGCTTCGAGCCGCGTCCGGCCGTGGAGGAGATCGGACGGGTGCTGCACGTCGACGGCGGCATAGCCGAGGTGTCGGGCCTGCCCGACGTCCGGTCGGAGGAGCTGGTGAGGTTCCCGGGGGGGAGGCTGGGGATGGCATATGACCTCGCCCCGGATCGCCTGGGCGTGATCCTCATAGACGAGATGGGCGATCTGGGGGCGGGCGACAGGGTCGAGCGGACCGGAGAGGTGATGAGCGCCCCTGTGGGGGAGCAGATCCTGGGACGGGTGGTCGATCCCACGGGCCGACCCCTGGACGGAGGGGGGCCGGTGCTGACCGGTCGCCGCTGGCCGATCGAACGGCCTGCCCCCGCCATCATCGACCGGGCGCCGGTGGAGACCCCTCTCCAGACCGGGATCAAGGCGATCGACGCTCTGGTCCCGATCGGACGGGGACAGCGGGAGCTCATCCTGGGCGATCGACAGACCGGCAAGACGGCGATAGCAGTCGACACGGTCATCAATCAGCGGGACCAGGACATCATCTGCATCTACTGCGCCGTGGGCATTCGCAGCTCGGCCGTAGCCAAGGTGGTCGCCGACCTGGAGGAGCACGGTGCGCTGGATTACACGGTGGTCGTCGTCGCCACCGGGGACAACCCTCCCGGCCGGCAGTTCATCGCCCCCTACGCCGCCACCACCATGGCCGAGTTCTTCATGGAGGGGGGACGCGACGTGCTGGTCATCTACGACGACCTGACCCGTCATGCCCGTGCCTATCGGGAGCTCTCCCTGCTGCTGAGGCGACCGCCGGGGAGGGAGGCATATCCCGGGGATGTCTTCTACATCCATTCCCGGCTGCTGGAGCGTCCCACCAATCTCCAGGGCGGCGGGTCCATGACGGCCCTTCCCATCATCGAGACCCAGGCCCAGAACATGTCCGCCTACATCCCCACCAATCTGATCTCCATCACAGACGGCCAGATCTATCTCTCGCCCAAGCTCTTCCAGCACGGCGTGCTGCCCGCCATCGACGTCGGACGCTCGGTGTCCCGGGTAGGCGGGCGTGCCCAACTGCCCGCCTACCAGTCGGTGGCCGGCGACCTGCGGCTCTCCTACAGCCAGTTCGAGGAGCTGGAGCGCTTCAGTCGCTACGGGGCTCGCCTGGAACGGGAGCGCGAGCGCCAGCTGGAGCGAGGGAGGAGAGTGAGGGAGGTTCTCAAGCAACCGGTCTACGCCCCCATGTCGGTGGACCGTCAGATAAGCGTCCTGGCGGCGGTGGTGGGAGGCGCCTTCGACGGGATGCCCCTGGCCGAGGTGGCTGTGGTGGCGGAGTGGCTGGGGGGCGAGCTGCCCTCCCGGCTGCCCGATCTCTTCGAGCGGGTGAAGCGGGGTGAGCGGCTCGATGCGGCTGAGTTGGAGGCGATCCAGGAGGAAGCCCGCCGGCTGGCCCAGGACGGGAGCTGACCATGTCCACCCTCCAGACTCTGAACCGGCAGCTTCAGGTAGGAGCCGAGCTTCTGTCCGTGGTGGGGACGATGAAGGGTCTGGCGGCCGTGTCGATCCACGAGTTCGAGGTGGCGGTGCGCGCCCTGCGCGAATACACCACAACGGTGGAGCTGGGCCTGCAGATCCTCCTTTCCACCCGACCCGAGCTGATCCCGGAGGAGACCCGGATGACGGGTCGTGTCGTCGCCCTGGTGGTGGGCACGGATCAGGGCCTGTGCGGCCCTATCAACCGGGAGATAGCCCGGGAGGCCGACCAGTGGTTCGAGACGCACCAGGTCGCCCCCGGGGAACGGATGGTCGTGTCGCTGGGAGCGCGCGCCTCCCTGGAGCTGGATCTCGTAGGTCTGGTGCCGGACCAGGAGATCCCCCTCCCCGGTTCGGTGGAGGCGATCGGTCCCCTGGTGGAGGATCTGCTCGTGAGGATCGACCGGTGGCGGCAGCTGGACTCGACCGGTCGGGTGGTGGTGTTCTTCCAGCGGGCGTTGGGGCGGACCCAGCGCACCCCCCGGGTGCATCAGGTGGTCCCCCCCGACGTGAGGCGGCTGCGGGGGATCGCCGCACGTCAGTGGCCCACGCGGATGATCCCCGGATTCCCCCACGAGCCGGAGGACCTTCTGGCCGGTCTGCTCCGCCAGGACCTATTCATCGCCCTCTATCGATCTGTGGCGGAGGCGAAGGCGGCAGAGCACGGAGCTCGCCTGGCGGCGATGCAGGTGGCCGAGCAGAACATCGAGGAGAGGCTGGAACGGCTGGGCACCGAATACCACCATCTCCGCCAGGCCGAGATCACCGAGCAGATCCTGGACGTGGTGTCGGGATTCGAGGCTCTCCGGAAACGCTGAGGCTGATCCGGGCGGAGCGGCCGGGTGCGAAATCGGGGGGTTCCAGACACCGGATGCGGTGTGCACAGGCCAGAGAACACCTCGGCCGGACGGGTCGGAGACCCGTATTGGGCTGTGTGCCGGGCGATCATAAGCTCCTGACTGTGATGACTACGCGCCGCCGTTCCATCGTCGCAGTAGCGCTGCTGGGGCTGGTCCTGTCCGCCTGCGGGAGCGGGGTCGCCACCTCGGACCTGGAGGGCGTGGCGATGGCCGAGCCCACGTCCAAGCCCGATTTCACACTCACCGACACCCAGGGCGAGCCCTACCACTTCGCCGAGGAGACATCCGGCAAGCTGACCCTCCTCTACTTCGGCTACACCCACTGCCCCGACATCTGCCCGGTGCATCTCGCCCAGATAGCCGAGACGTTTGACCAGATCCCCCGGGTGGCGGACGCCACCGAGATGGTCTTCGTCACCGTCGACCCCGAGCGGGACACTCCCGAGGTGGTACGGCAGTTCCTGGACAACTTCGACTCCCGGTTCGTGGGTCTGAGGGGCACTCCCGCCCAACTGGAGGCGGCACAGGAGGCGGTGGGAGTGGCTCCCGCCTTCAAGGAGGGCGAAGGCGACGACTACACCGTCCAGCACGCCGGCCAGGTGTTCGCCTGGGCACCCGACGGCAGGCTCTATGCCCAGTACCCGTTCGGAACCCGCCAGAGCACGTGGATCAACGACCTTCAGCTCCTGAGCGAGATCAGGCCGGAGGGAGGCTGATGTCCGGGCCCACGAATCCGAAGACGGCCGCGGCGACGGCGCCTGCCCGCGACGCCCGCGGGTGGGCTCCGGCCTGGCCCGCCGAGGCGGTGGGGATCCCCGAGGAGACTCCGTGATCTCCTGGTGGTGCGTGGCGCTCCAGGAGCCGTGGAGATGGCAGTTCGTGGCCTACCCCGGGATCTGGGCGGCCGTCTTCATTCCTGCCGGGTCGTATCTCCGTGCCGTCTCCCGGAGCGACTACCGCACCAGCCGGCGTCAGCGAATCCAGTTCCTGGCGGGGATGGCGGTCTTCTGGGTCGCCTCCGACTGGCCGCTGGGGACGCTGGGGGCCGGATACCTGGCGTCGGCTCACATGGCCCAGTTCATCCTGTACACACTGGGGGCAGCCCCGCTGCTGCTGTTGGGAACTCCCGACTGGCTGGCAGAGAGGGTCATCTCCCGTCTGAGGATCCGCCGTCCCCTGCGCTGGTTGAGCCGGTCCCTCGTGGTGTCGGGGGCGGTGTACAACCTGACGCTGGTGGCGACCCATTCCCCGGGCGTGGTCACCGCCCTGCGCACCAGCCAGGTCGGATCGTTCCTCATGGACGTGGTGTGGCTCCTGGCGGGGCTCGTCCTGTGGATGCCCTTGCTGGCGCCCATCCGGTCCCTCCGGCACCCCAGCCCCATCGGGAGGATCGCGTATCTCTTCGCCACCACCAGCCTGGTGGCGGTGATACCCGCCAGCTTCCTCACCTTCAGCGCCATTCCCCTCTACCGGGTGTACGAGCTGGCGCCTCGCATCGCCTCGCTGACGGCCCGGGAGGACCAGCAGCTGGCAGGGATCGTGATGAAGCTGGGTTCCATCCCCGTGGTGTGGACGACCATCGCCGTCCTCTGGTTCCGGTGGGCAGCATCCGAGCACAGGGAGTCCGCCGCCTGAGTCACGCTCAGATGTCGCCTGCCGTGCCCCTGCTGGCCGGCCTCCCGATCTGCGTTCCCGAAGGGCACAACGGCCCTTCCCATCACGAGCCGCCCCATGTAGACGTGGAGGGCGAAAGAGCTACGAGCGACACGGAGCCCGAGATGCACGAGAAGGAACTGGTGGACGCGGCCTTCCGGACCCTGGTCCGCCTGACGAAGGGGAAGATACCGACCGCGGTGGAGATCGCCCTGGGACCCGGAGTGGAGACACACGAGGCGGAGGTGGCCTGGAAGGAGCTGACGGACGGCACGCCCTACGGTTCCACCCATGTCACCTGGGAGCGAGCCCTCGACGTGCTCGTGTGCGAGGAAGCCGGCCACCGCTACACCTCCGACGGCGTGGAGGCTTGCCCCTACTGCGGTGCCGACGGTGTCGTGATCGAACCGGCCGTGCCGGTGTCGCTGGGACGCTGGACGGTGCAAGCCGCCTGACGGCTCCGGAGCCGAGCTAGTCGTCCCTCGGGCGCGGCAGGGCGGTGATAGCCGGGTCGGCGGCGTCCGCAGATGCCCCCCGGGATCATCACCCGGCTGTGGTCTGGCGTTCCTGTCGGAGCATGAGCACCCCCAGGAGGCTGGCACCCACCATCACAACCGGCCGGTAGCCATGGTCCAGGAGATAGCCGGCCGCGGTGGAGGCGCGATGGCCGGTCGTGCAACCGACGTATACCGGCCGCTCGGGGTCGATCCCGGGGGGAATGGAGCGGACCAGATCAGGCAGGTAGCAG
>JBKHJQ010000060.1:0-9831 GCA_046538055.1 Actinomycetota bacterium | reverse complement strand
GGCGAAGTCTACCCCTACCCGGGAGGGCACGTGATAGTGGAAGTTGGGTGGTGGCACGGCGACCACCTGCCGCTCCACCCTCTGGCGCTCCATGTCCCGGCGGCGCAGCTCGGGCTCGAAGATGGCGTCGGGCAATGGCCCCAGGTTGGGTCGCCCCGGGTAGTGGAGGTAGCGGCGCCCACCGGTCTCCGCCAGTTCGGGCCCGTAGTCGGGATGGGCGGATGCCATCGCCTCGAGAGCGGTGGGGACGATGGCATGGGCATGCACGTCGATGATCATCGAGCCATTATGCGCGTGGACACGAGAGGACCCATCTGTGCCCGACAGGTGGTCAGACCGGAACCGCCCGGGGAACCGGTTGGTCGGCCGGCATGTCCGTGGCCGGGAGCCGGAACCAGAAGCAGGCGCCTCCCAGCCGCTCCGAGGTGCGATACCCGACCTCGCCGCTGTGCGCCCGCACCAGGGAGTGGACGATGGCCAGACCCAGTCCCGAGCCGGGCGTGGTGGCATCGAAGCGGTGGGAGCCGCGCTCGAACCGGTCCCAGATCGTCTGCCGGTAGCGGAGCGGGACCCCCTCTCCGTTGTCATGCACGGCGATCTCCACATGCCCGTTCACCCGGCGGGCGTCGCAGGCGATCTCCCCCCGCCCGTAGCGCTCGGCGTTGCTGAACAGGTTGGTCAGGATCTGGCTCAGACGATCCCGGTCGGCGGTGACGGCGGCATCGGGGGTGCTGGAGATCGACATCCGCTGCTCCAACCCCAGCGAGGTCGCCGCTTCCCGCATGGCGGGATGCAGCGGGATCGACTCGAGGGTGAGCTCGGTGGAATGGAGCTTGTCGCGGCTGGCGGCCACGAGATCCGTGACGATCCGCGTGACCATCCGGGCCTGGTCTCTCGACACCTCCACCATCTCCCGGCGGTCGGCGTCGGAGAGCACCTCCCATTCGTCCAGGACCAGGTCCAGGTATCCCTGCACCGCGGTCAGGGGCGTCCGCAGCTCGTGAGACACGACGGAGATGAGCTGGCGGCGTTCGGTGTCCACCAGGGCACGGTCCTCGGCGATGACGAGGAGGATCCGGACGAGAACGATGAGGGCGACGGCCGCCACCCCCACATTGACGGCCACGTTCTCTTCCAGGGTGGTCAGCTCGATGGCCAGGCGGTAGCCGATCAGGGCCAGGACGGCGGTGACGGGGACGGCCAGCTGCCACAAGGGGAGGCGGCGAGTCCTCGCCTCCCGCCTCTCCACCGGCTCCGGGAGCCAGGCGGAGGCGAGGGCGAACAACCCGTAGGATGCCAGCCAGGTGGCATCCACCCATGACCCGGACCGGTAGGTGTCGGACCAGCTCTGGGTGAGGTAGATGAGGTCCCCGGCCGCGGTGAGCAGAAGCGCCGCGATCACGCCCCACAGGGCCTTGTCCCGCAGATGGATGCTCCTGCCCACCCCCACGGTGGCCACCGTCACCACCAGGAGCACGTCGCTCACGGGGTAGGCGGCTCCCACCAGGAGCTCGCCCATCGCCACTTCGCCCGCCGAGCGGTACATGGTCTCCAGGACCGCCATCCAGGCCACGGCGGAGAGGACCACGGCCACCACCAGCCCGTCCAGGAGCTGCTGGGCCCGCTGCAGCCGGTTGGCGGCCAGGCGGGGAGTCACGAGCACTGCCCCGGCCAGGACCGGGTAGGCGCCCAGATAGAAGACGTCGGGGATGCCGGGGAAGGAGGGCTCCACTCCCAGGCCCAGCTCCAACAGCGCCCATGCCAATTCCCCGGTGCCGAAGAGGAGCACCCCCACCCCGAAGAGAGTCCAGGCGAGCCTGTCGCGCCCTTCCCGGCCCCGGCTCCCCAAGATCAGGAGGGTCCCGGCCCCGAAGGCGACCAGGGGGTACACCAGGTCGCTCACCCAGGTGGCGGCGGTCGGGCCCAGCACCTCCAGCGCCAGCGCCAGGGAGACGGCGAGGGCGGTCACCGCCGTGATGTGGGCGCACCGGCGCAGGGCCTCGGAAGTCACCGGAACAGGGTTCGGCACGGGAGGGATGAGGCCGCAGGGCCGAAAGTCCCCATTCGGCGCCGGAAGGTCCCTTCCGTGCGCCCGGCCCGGCCGGTTCAGGCCCCCTCCACCGTGATCGTCCCCGCCATGCCCCGTTGGTAGTGGTCCACGATGTTCCCCTCATCGTCCTGGCCCACGATCCGACAGGTCAGCTGGTACCGGCCGGGGCCCAGCTCCAGCTCCACGGACGTCTCCCCCGAAGGCGGGATGAGCTCCCCGGCGTCGATCACATTCCCCTCCGAGTCCGTGACGACCAGGGTGTGGCCGAAGGATCCGGAGTTGACCACGTCCAGCTCCACGTCTCCCTCCCGGAAGCTGGCGGCAGAGGTGTCGATGTCGAACTCCGACAGCGTCACCTCCGCCCGGGAAGCCGGAGCGGCCTGGCAGGCGGTCACCACCAGCAACGCCAGCCCCACCCGCCATCTCATGCCACACCCGCCTGCGTCTCCACCTCTGCCACGGGCAGAGCCACCGCCACGGTCGTACCGGCCGGGGACGTCCACACCCCCAGCCCTGCTCCGATCGCCTCTGCCATGAGGCGGGCGAGGTACAACCCCAGCCCCGTTCCGGAGCTGCGGCTGTCCTTCTCGAACTTCTCGAAGGCGCGGGGAAGGAAGTCCGCCCGGATCCCGGGCCCGTCGTCGATGACGGAGACGGATGCGGCCGGCTCGGGAGCGGGTCCCACCTGGAGCTGGGGGCGGCCGTCGCACACCGGGGAGCAGTCCACCGTCACCGTCCCGGCGCCGTGGGTGAAGGCGTTGTCCACCAGGACGCGGACGAGATGGGAGAGGGTCTGGGTGTCCGTCACCACGCTCGGTTCACCGCCCGGGTGGGATCCCGGCTCGCTGCCCCGGATAGCCACGCGGGAGTCGACCCGGGCCACCACGTCACGTACCTCGGAGAGGGGGACGCTCCGAGGCGAGAACGCCAGGCTCCGGTTCTCCACCCGCGCCACGGCCAGGAGCTGGTCAATCATCGTCTGCAGCCGATGGCCGTCCTCGATCATCGACTCCAGGATCGTTCGCCGTTCTCGATCGAGGTCCGGCCCGCCGTGGAGCAGCTCTGCTCCGGTGACGAGACTGGTCAGGGGCGTCCGGAGCTCGTGGTTGATCATCAGGACGAACTCGGAGCGGATCCGGTTCTTCTCCTCTGCCAGCTTCAGCGCCCGTTCCGCCTGGCCGCGTGCCTCCTCCAGCTCGGCGTTGTAGCGGGACAGCGTCTCGGATTCCTTGCGGAGGAACTCGGCTTCCAGTTCCATCCGCCGGTAGCGCTGCGCCGTCCGCCAGCGGCCGACGAGGACGGTGATAGACCCGATGGCCGACAGCAGGGCCACGGTGGCGAGCTGCACTGTCCCCGGCTGGATCCCCTCCTCCGACATCCGTCGCTCCAGGAGCTCGGCCACGTCGTAGTGGAGGAGGAGGCTGCCGGCCTCACCCCCGGGCAGGACGACCGAGTAGAGGGCGTCGCCCGGCCACCATTCCGTCACGCCGTCGATCTGGACGGCGTGCTGCAGCGGCGCCGCCACGGCACCGAACTTCCCCTCCTCCAGGGCAGTGCGCAGCACCGGGTGGTGGAGGGGTGTGCCTACCAGCGATCGGGACGTGGAGGCCGTCACGGCTCCTCCGTGATCCACGAGGGCCACCGCCTCGATTCCCATCTGGTTTCTCAGCCGACGAACCGCCTCGCCAGGCGAGGCGCCCCGGGCGATCCACCCGTCGAGGAGGGATCGGCCCTCCCGGGCCTCCTGCAGGAAGAGCTGGCCCTCTCCGATGGGTCGCGTGGCGCTCCGCTGGTAGAGGGCGGCTGCCACCGCGGCGCCGATGGACACGGCGGCTGTGGCAACCGCCACCACCGTCCACCAACGGGACGGTCCGGTCCGATGCTCGGATCTGGCCATAGAAGGGAATCGGCGGGGGTGGGACCGGTCTTGAGATGGGCGGGCTCGCAGAGGTATCCCGACTGTTCGTCGGGTCTGGGGGGCTCTAGCGTCTCCGGCTATGTCCGATTTCTCCCCGGTGGGGGTGCTGCTGGTCCAGCTCGGTACTCCCCGGTCTCCCGACACCGGCGACGTTCGCCGCTATCTCCGCCAGTTCCTCTCCGATCCCCGGGTGATGGACATCCCGGCTCCCCTTCGCTTCCTCCTGCTCAACGCCGTCATCCTGCCGTTCCGCCCCCGCCGCTCTGCGCACGCCTACCGCCAGATCTGGACCGATCGGGGCTCTCCCCTAACGCTCCATACTCGGGCACTGGCCCGGGAGGTGGAATCCGTGTTGGGCGAGGGCTACCGGGTGGCGGTGGGGATGCGCTACCAGGAGCCTTCCCTGCGGGCGGCTCTGGAGGAACTGGACGCGGCCGGATGCCGGCGGCTGGTGATCCTCCCTCTCTTCCCGCAGTACTCCTCGGCCGCCACCGGGTCGGCGCTGGAGGCGGCGGTGAGGGAGGCGACATCGGGCTGGAACGTACCGGACGTGACCACGGTGGGGGAGTTCTACGACGACGAGGCCTTCCTCGATGCCCTGGTGGACACCACGCGTCCCCACCTGGAGGAGTTCCGCCCCGACCATGTGCTCTTCAGCTATCACGGACTGCCCGAGAAGCAGATCCGTCGCAGCGACCCAAGCGGGGAGTGGTGCCTGCAGTCCTCGACCTGCTGTGAGTCGATCTCGGAGGTGAACCGGTACTGCTACCGGGCCCAGTCCTATGCCACCACCCGGCTCGCTGCGGCCCGGCTGGGCCTGGCTGCCGGCTCCTACTCCACGGCGTTCCAGTCCCGACTAGCCGGCCAGAAGTGGATCGAGCCCTACACCGATGTGGTGCTGGCCGATCTGCACGAGGCAGGAGTCCGGCGCCTGGCGGTCCTCACTCCTTCCTTCACCGCCGACTGCCTGGAGACGCTGGAGGAGATCGGCATCCGGGGGCGGAAGCAGTGGCAGGACCTGGGAGGCGAGGACTTCCTCTTGGTCCCGTGCCTCAATGCCGAGCGATCCTGGGTGGAGGCCGTGGCGGGGATGGTGCGGCGGGCATCATGAACCGCCGGGAGGTGGAGGCCGGCTACCGGGAGGTGCAGGCGGGACTGGCGCGTTCGCTGGAGGAGATCGACGGGACCTCGGCCTTCTCTTCGGAGACATGGCAGCGAGCGGGAGGAGGTGGAGGCGAGAGCTGGACCCTGGCGGGGGAAGGTCCCATCGAGCGGGCGGCGGTCAACTTCTCGGCTGTGTGGGGCGAGGCCCCTCCCACCATGGCCGAGAGGCTGGGAGTCCCCGGGGAGCGGTTCTTCGCCACGGGGATATCCGCCATCGTCCATCCCCGCGAGCCCCACGCCCCCACGTTCCATGCCAACCTCCGGTACTTCGAGGCAGGGTCAACCGCGTGGTTCGGGGGCGGCGCCGACCTGACGCCCTACTACCTGGTTCCCGATGATGCCCGCCACTTCCACTCGGTGCTGCGGGAAGCCTGCTCGCGGCATGAGGTGGCCGACTACCCGGCCTGGAAGGCGGAGTGTGATCGATACTTCCACCTCCCGCATCGGGGAGAGGCGCGGGGCGTGGGAGGGCTGTTCTTCGACCACCTGACCGAGCGACCGGACGAGGTGTGGGCTTTCCAGACGGATCTGGGTCGGTCCCTGCCCCAGGCCTACGGTCCCATCCTCCGGCGCCGGGCGGGAACACCGCACGACGACCGCCACGTCTTCTGGCACGAGCTTCGGCGGGGCCGCTACGTGGAGTTCAACCTGGTGTGGGACCGGGGGACCCGCTTCGGCCTGGACACGGGAGGCAGAGCCCAATCCGTCCTCGCCTCCCTCCCTCCCCGGGCCCGCTGGGACGAGTCGTTCCGTCCCGACCCCGGTTCCCCCGAAGCCGAGCTCTTGGACCTGCTCCGCGGCCCGCCACGCGACTGGTAGGTGGTGGTCCTCCCCCTGCCCTGTCCTCCACGGAGAGGTGGATCGACGGGTTGGCCCGACCCTCCGGGTCGCCCCCTACCCGCCTGCGGCGGGTCCCGTCCCCCACTCCGTGGGGGACAATGGGCGACTTCCGACTGGCTGTCGGCAACGATTCGACTCGCTGTCATGGTCGCTGCGGCTTAATTTCGCGCTCCCGTGCAAGTCACCTCCGCCAGCTTCGCCTATCCGAGCGTGGGAGAGAGCCAGCGCGCCGACCTGGCCCGGGTGCTGGCGGATGCGCCGGTGCCGGAGGGCGTCTTCGTGCTCTCGACCTGCCTCCGGGTGGAGGTGACCGTGCCCGGCGACGACACGGTCCTGAAGGAGACCCTGGATCAGCTCCTGGGCGACGTCCGGGTGCAGCCCACCGTGCGGGAGGGACAGGAGGCGGTGGAGCACCTCTTCCGGCTGGCGGCAGGTCTGGAGTCGCCCATCATGGGGGAGGTGGAGGTGCTCACCCAGTTCCGCCGGGCGGTGACCGACATGCGGGAGACTGGTTCCGCCGAAGGCTGGTTCCTGAAGCTGCTGGAGTCCGCCATCTCCACGGGCAGGGACGCCCGCGACCTGATGCCCGCTTCCGCTCACGACACCATGGCTGCCGTTGCCGCCCAGCTCGTCGGCCCGGCCGAGCGGGTGGCGGTGGTGGGTTCTGGCACGATGGCACGTTCCGTGGTCGAGGCCCTGGCCGGGCTGCCGGCGCCTCCACGGGTGACCGTCCTGGCAAGAGAGCCCGACCGGGTGGTGCTGGAGGGCGCGGACGTTCTCGCCCTGGACGAGGTCCCATCGGTCCTCTCCCGTTTCCCCGTGGTCGTGTCGGCGACGGCTGCGTCCAAGCGCCTGATGGACCGGGGGGAGATGGAGGCCGTCCTCCGGCGCCGGACCGCCTCCCTTCTGCTGGTGGACATGGCGATGCCCCCCGACTTCGCTCCGGCCGCCGCTGACTCCGTCCACTATGTGGGAATCGACGAGCTGGCCTCTCTCGCCTCCCGCCGGCCCCGCACGGGAGCGGCAGAGGAGCACGTGGCCGACGCCGCCCGGGAGACTTATCATCTCTTGGCCACCCGGGGGCGTGCGGGACCTGTCATCGCCTCCCTGCTGGCGGAGGCCGACCGTGTGGTGGACGAGACCGTGGAGCGTTTCGCCGGCCGGCTGAGCGAGGAAGCCGATCGGGACGTGCTGCGCCAGACGGCCCACACGGTGGCGAGGACGATCCTGAACCGGCCCGTGTCGGCGCTTCGCTCCACCCGGGATCCGGACCTGATCGAGGCCATGTCCTCGGTCTTCGACCATGAGTGACCTGCGCCTGGCGACCCGTCGTTCAACCCTGGCCATGGCTCAGGCGGAGATCGTCGCCAAGGCGCTGGCCGATGAGGGAGTGAGCACGTCGCTGGTGCCGGTCGCCACCAGCGGCGACCGTGACCGCACCAGCCCCGTCTCAGCGCTCAGCGAGGTGGGGGCGTTCGTGAGGGGTGTGCAGCAGGCGGTCCTGGACGGCCGGGCAGACGTGGCCATCCACTCCTGCAAGGACCTGCCCGTGGAGGGACCGGCCGAGCTCGTGTCCTTCTACCCGCTGCGCGGGCCGGTCCGGGACGTCCTGTGCGGTTCCACTCCCCTCCGTCTGGCCGCCCGGGCCCGGGTGGGCACCGGCAGTCCCCGCCGCTCCGCCCAGCTCAGGATCCTGCGGGAGGACCTGGATGTCGTGGGGGTGAGGGGCAACGTGGAGACGCGCCTGGGCCGGGTCGCCTCCGGGGAGGTGGCGGCCGTGGTCCTGGCCGAGGCCGGCCTGGTCCGCCTCGGTCTCTCCGAGAGGATCGACCATGCCTTCGACGTCGGGGAGATGGTCCCCGCACCCGCCCAGGGCGCCCTGGCGGTGGAGGTGCGGAGATCGGCGGGCGGGGCGGTCGAGGCGCTGGCGGCCATCGACGACCCTGCCACCCGGCGGGCGGTGGAAGCCGAGCGACTTCTCCTGGCCCGAACCGGAGCGGGATGCCGATCTGCTCTGGGAGCCCATGCCGTTGTGGGCGACGACGGGGGGATCCGCATGCGAGGATTCGTAGAGGACGAGCGGGGGCCACGCACGGCAGAGATCTCGGGCGACGACCCGGGCGGTGCCGCTTCTCGCCTGCAGGAGGCTCTGGCGCTGTGAGCATGACCGTGGCCGTCACCACCACCCGGGCCGCCTACCCGCGCTGGTCGGGCCCTCTGCGACAGGAGGGCCTCGATCCCGTAAGCCTGCCCTGCATCGAGATCCGACCCACGGGACGACTGCGGGAAGCCCGACAGGAGGCGGCCGCCGCCGACTGGTTGGTCCTCACCTCCCCCCGGGCGGTGTCGGTTCTGTGGCCCGAGGGGGGCATGCCCCCGGTTCCTGCCGCGGTGGTGGGCGGCGGCACCGCCCGGGCCGTGAGGCAGGCGGGAGGCGAAGTCGCTCTGGTGGGCGACGGCGACGGCCGCCGTCTCGCCCAGGTCCTGGGTGGCCGTGTCTCCGGGGGCACTCTCCTCTTCCTCCACGGCACCCGGGCCGATGCCGGGAGGTTCTCCGGGCTGGCCGGCGTAGACGTGAGGGCGATGGCGGTGTATGAGACCATCCCCCTGCCGCCCGCCCCCGATCCCGTGGACGGCGCGGTCTTCGGATCGCCCTCGGCGGTGGAGGGCTGGACCATGTCCCGGACCCTGGGGGACCTGGCGGTGGTGGCGGCCATGGGCCCGGTGACCGCCCGCGCCCTCCATGGCCTGGGGGTGGACGACGTGGTGACTCCTCCTCGACCCGGCATCGAATCGGTGGCCCGTACCCTGTCCGCGACGCTGGAGATGACCCGATGACCTCCTTCCCCTCCGCCCGTGACCGTCGTCTCCGCCGCACTCCTGCCCTGCGGCGCCTGGTGGCCGAGACCCGCCTCCATCCCGCCTCGTTCGTCCTCCCCCTGTTCGTGGTGCCGGGCTCCGACATCGAGCGCCCGATCGGCTCGATGCCGGGGCAGTCCCAGCTCTCCGTCGACCGGCTGGTGCCCCGGGTCAAGGAGGCGGCAGCTGCGGGGATCGGGGGTGTGATGCTCTTCGGTGTCCCGGAGAGCAAGGACGATACGGGTAGCGGCGCCTGGGATCCCCACGGACCCGTGCCCGCGGCCATCCGCGCCATCCGGGACGAGGGGGTGACCGTCTGGGCCGACGTCTGCCTCTGCGAGTACACCGAGCACGGCCACTGCGGCGTGCTGACCTCCGAAGGCCAGGTGGACAACGACGCCTCCCTGCCCCTCCTGGCCCGGGCTGCCGCCGCCTACGCCGAGGCGGGAGCGGACGTTATCGCCCCCTCCGACATGATGGACGGGCGGGTGGCCGCCATCCGCTCCGCCCTGGACGAAGGCGGGTTCGTGGAACTCCCCATCTGCTCCTACGCCGTCAAGTACGCCTCCGCCTACTACGGGCCTTTCCGGGACGCGGCCGGTTCCGCTCCTGCCTTCGGGGATCGCCGCTCCCATCAGATGGACCCCGCCTCCTCTCGCCAGGCCCTGCGGGAGGTGCGCCACGACCTGGAGGAAGGGGCCGACATGGTGATGGTGAAACCTGCCGGACCCTACCTGGACGTGCTGTCGGGCGTCCGCCGGGCGGTGGACGTCCCGGTGGCCGCCTACCAGGTGTCGGGGGAGTACGCCCAGATCGAGGCGGCCGGCGCCAACGGCTGGGTGGACCGGGAAACGGTGATGATGGAGTCCCTCACCGGGATCGCCCGGGCCGGCGCTGACATCATCCTCACCTATTTCGCCCTGGAAGCCGCTCGCCGGCTGAGGGACGGATGAGGACTCCTAGAGGAGCGACATGACCCACACCACGACCGACTGGAAGG
>JBKHJQ010000059.1:0-9999 GCA_046538055.1 Actinomycetota bacterium | reverse complement strand
GATCAGAACTGTGGGCCCGGCAGGACTTGAACCTGCAACCAACGGATTATGAGTCCGCTGCTCTGACCGGGTTGAGCTACGGGCCCCGGGCAGACAGAGTAACCGCTCGGGCTCGGGATCAGAGACGAGCACAACTGGCGTGCGTGTGCCTGTTGGGGGGGCAAGCATCTGCACGCGGGTTGGACGATGAGTGACTGGCGTGCAGGAACCGGCCGTGGGGACGGGTTGATGCATTTCGGTTCCCCGAGGGGACTCAGGGGCGGCGGAACTGGGAGGGGACCCGGGCGATGAACACGTCGCAGGGAGCCTCGGCCGCCACCGCCTCGGCCACCGAGCCCAGCAGCACCATTCGGGTGGCGCCTGCTCCCCGGCTGGCCACCGACACCAGGTCGGCACCGCGGCGGCGGACCATCTCCGAGATGGTCTCCTCGGGAGGGCCGTCCGCCACCAGGGGCCGGATCCTCCCCGGCCAGTTCTCGGCGAACTCCTGCATCTGCAGCTCCGCCTCCTCCAGGCGCTGGGAGCGGGAGGCGCTGATCTCCTCGTTGAACATTCCCGCCTCCGCCAGGAGCGGATCGAAGCGGGTGGGCAGGGAGAAGAGGGCCGTCACCTCCGCCCCGGGGAAGCGGCGCAACACCGCTCCCACCGCCGCCTTGGACGCCTCCGACATGTCCACGGCCGCCACCACCTTGCGGTAGGAGACGCGGGGCTGGCGGCGAACGAGCAGGACGTCGCTGGAGGCCATCCGGGCCACCGAAGCGGCCACGGGCCCGACCCGGTCCGAGTCCACCGAGGAGCTCCCGGCCAGCACCAGATCGGCCTGCTTGGAGAGCCGGACCAGCTCCCAGCTCGGGGACCCGCGGTATACCTCCAGGTTCACGGGCACATCGGAGCGGTCCCGCACCCATTTGGCGGTCTCCTCGGCGGTGGCCTGGCGGTGCTCGTCCACCAGACGGGCCAGAGATGAGGGGATCATCGCCTCGTTGAGGGTGTCCATGACGTGCACCAGGTCGAGGGAATGACCGGCTTCTTCGGCGATGATCCGGCCCCGGTCGGCGACCCGCCGGCCGATGACCGAGAGGTCGATCCCGGCGACTACCTGAGTGATTTCATACCCTCCACGGCGCAACGCATGCTAACTACTCACCCGCCGGTCTCCTCTTCCAGGTCGAGACCCTCGAAAGGATCGGGGGCGGCAAGCGCCCCGGGAAGCCGCCCCAGATAGGCCTCCCGGCCGATCACCTCCGCTCCCAGGGACTGGAGGTGGGGTGTCATCCACTGCACGTCCAGCATCACCCCTCCCCTCTCTGAGAGAATGCTCACCAGATGCACCAGTGCCACCTTGGAGGCGTCCCGGGCCCGGTGGAACATCGACTCCCCGCAGAAGAGGCCGCCGATGCCCACCCCGTACAGGCCACCCACCAGCTCGCCGCCGTCGTCCCATACCTCGAAGGAATGCATCCAGCCCAGACGATGGAGCTGCAGGTAGGCCTCTTTCATCTCGGGAGTGATCCACCCGTGCGGACGGGAAGGGTCGGCGCATCCCTCCACGACCCCGGTGGCATCGGCGTCGATGGACACCATGTACCTTCGACAGGAACGGCTCAACGAGCGGCTCACCCGCAGTCGGGAGAAGGGGAGTATGGCCCTCTCCAGGGGCGACCACCATCCCAGGCGCCCGTCGTCGAGCGGCATGGGGAACAGCCCTCGGCGGTAGGCGGCCAGGATCGTCCCCGGCGCCAGGTCCGCCCCCGTGCCCACCAGATCGTCCTCCGGCCAGGTATGGGAGGGCGGGAACCAGAAGCGACTGGACTCGGGTTCGATGGCGGCCACCGCCGCCAACCTACCCTGATCTCATGACCACGCACACCGTCACGAACCAGCCCCCGGTCTTGGAGGACCTGAACCTGTACACCTCCGACCCGGTCCTCTCCCGCCTCGTGGAGAGGGAAGGAGGCGGTGTCCACGACGAGCTTCTGCGGGGATACGGTCGCAACATCGGCACTGCCCGAGCCTACCGCTGGGGCGATGACGCCAACCGGAACCCGCCCCGGCTCCTCACCCACAATCGATTCGGTCACCGCATCGACCAGGTGGAGTTCCACCCCTCCTGGCACGCCCTGATGGACCTGTCGATCGCCCACCGGGTCCATTCCCTGCCGTGGGTGAGCGGGGAGGGAGGGTTCGTGGCCCGGGCCGCCATGATGATGCTGATGGCGGAGGTGGAGGCGGG
Source organism: Actinomycetota bacterium (assembly GCA_046538055.1). Lineage (GTDB taxonomy): Bacteria > Actinomycetota > Acidimicrobiia > Spongiisociales > ZC4RG35 > ZC4RG17. The sequence continues at coordinate 7,766 of JBKHJQ010000059.1, read as the reverse complement.
CCACGGCTGTCCCGTCTCCATGACGGCTGCGGGGGTTCCCGCCCTCCGGCGCGCCCCGGAGCTGGCGGAGGTGTGGGAGCCCCGATTCACCTCGTCGGTCTACGACCCCCGATTCCTCCCCGCCTCCGAGAAGGACGGGGCCCTCATGGGCATGGGAATGACCGAGAAGCAGGGAGGATCGGACGTCCGGGCCAACTCCACCTACGCCAAGCCCGAGGTGGGTCCCTGGTACCGGGTGACCGGCCACAAGTGGTTCACGTCCGCGCCCATGTCCGACGCTTTCCTGATCCTGGCGCAGGCTCCCGCCGGCCTGAGCTGTTTCTTCCTCCCCCGCATCCTCGAGGACGGGAACGTCAACGCCATCTACATCCAGCGACTCAAGGACAAGCTGGGGAACCGCTCCAACGCCTCCGCCGAGCTGGAGCTCGACAACGCCCTCGCCTACATGGTGGGAGAGGAGGGCCGGGGTGTGGCCACGATCATCGAGATGGTCAACGGGACCCGCCTGGACTGCGTGTCGGGATCGGCGGGCCTGATGCGCCAGGCGGTCATGCAGGCGGCCCACCACGTGGCCCACCGCTCCGCTTTCGGGTCGCTTCTGATCGACAAGCCCGCCATGCAGATGGTGATCGCCGACCTGGAGGTGGAGGTCGAGGCGGCCACCGCCCTCATGGCCCGCCTGGCGGGAAGCTTCGATAGATCGGGAGGCGACGAGAAGGAGGCCTTGCTGCGACGCATCCTGACTCCGGTAGCCAAGTACTGGGTGACCAAGCGCTGCACACCGGTGGTGAGAGAGGCGTTGGAGTGCCTGGGAGGCAACGGATACGTGGAGGAGTTCCCCCTCGCCCGGATCTTCCGGGAATCGCCTCTGAATGCCATCTGGGAGGGCTCCGGCAACGTCATGGCCCTGGACGTGGTGCGGGTCATGACGAAGGAGCCGGAGGCGTTGGCCGCTCTGCGGGAGGAACTGGAGCGATCCCGGGGACGGGACCCCGCCTACGACGCCCATCTGGACAGGACCTGGGCTCTGGTGGGCGATCCTCTCGACCCCGAGGCTCAGGCCCGGCGGATCACCGAGGACCTGGCGGTCGCGGCGCAAGCCCACCTGTTGATGGAGTCCGCCGACCCGGACGTGGGGGACATGTTCCTTTCGTCGCGGGTAGCAGGCGATCACAGGGCTCTCTTCGGGACCCAGCCTCCCACCTCCAGTGTGGAATCGGTGGCCCGCAGGGCAGTGCCCGGGCCGTGACGACCACCGACGTGATCGTGATCGGAGGGGGAATGGCGGGAGTGTCGGTGGCCTACGAGCTGGCCGGGACCCACTCGGTGAGCCTGGTTGAGCAGGAGGACCACCTCGCCTACCACAGCACCGGCCGATCGGCCGCCATGTTCTTCCGGAACCTGGGAACGGGACCCATCCGCCCCCTGACCGTGGCCAGCGAGCGGTTCCTGGAGCATCCGCCCTCCGGGTTGGCCGACGGTCCCCTCACCCTCCCCCGAGGGGCGATGTGGATCGCCCGTCCCTCCCAGGCTCCCACCCTGGAGGAGATAGCGGAGGCGGGGAGAGCGGTCGGATCCCGGGTCCATGAGCTCACGCCCGAAGAGGTCGTCGACCGGGTTCCGGTGATCCGCCCGGAGGAACTAGGGGGTGGGCTGTGGGAGCCCGATCCGGTGGAACTGGACGTGGCCGCCATCCACCAGGCCTACCTGCGGGGCTTCCGCCGCAAGGGAGGCCGGGTGATCACCTCCGCTCCCGTCCACTCCCTGGAGCCGAGGGACGGCAGGTGGCAGGTCCGGGCCGGGGATGAGACCCTCGAGTCCCGGATGGTGGTGAACGCGGCGGGCGCCTGGGGCGACCAGGTGGCCGCCCTGGCCGGCCTCCCCCCGGTGGGCCTGCAGCCCTTGCGCCGCACCGCCTTCATGGTGGCGGGCGATCCCTCCTGGGCGGGCTGGCCGTTCGTCGTGAATGTCGAGCATGACTTCTACTTCAAGCCGGACGGACCCCAGCTCCTGTGCTCTCCCGCCGACGAGACCCCGGTGCCGGCGGGAGACGTACGGCCGGATCCCCTGGATGTGGCGCTCGCCATCGAGCGCATCAACCGGGCGACCACCCTCGATATCCGCTCCGTACGCTCGGAATGGGCCGGGCTGCGGACGTTCACCGCCGACGCCTCCCCGGTGGTGGGCCCCGACCCGCGCCAGCCCAGCTTCATATGGGTGGTAGGACAGGGAGGGACCGGCATCCAGGCCGCTCCCGCCACCGCCGAGCTGGCCGCCGCTCTAATCCGGGGGGACGGCCTCCCTCCGCACCTGGAGGCGGCAGGCGTCGTCGTAGGGGACCTGCTTCCCGGACGTCCCGGGTTGGCCGGGACGGACTAGGTTCCGCCCGATGCGCGCCCTTGTCTGCTCCCGGCTGGACGGCCTCGACGCCCTGGAGGTGGGCGACCTACCTGCTCCGGAACTGGGTCCCGGCCAGATCCGGGTGGGTGTGGCAGCAGCCGGGGTCAACTTCCCGGACCTGTTGATCATCCGCGGCCTCTATCAGGATCAGCCCCCACTCCCCTTCGCGCCCGGTATGGAAGTGGCAGGCACGGTTCGGGAGGTGGCCGACGACGTCACGGGCTTCGCCCCGGGGGACCTGGTCACGGGTTTCGTCGGCCACGGCGGATACGCCGAGGAGGTGGTGGCTCCGGCGGCGCGTTTCTCGCCCATCCCGGCCGGCACGGCCGTGGAGGAGGCCGCCGCCTTTCCCATCGTGTTCGGCACCAGCTACCACGCCCTGGTGGACCGCGCCGCACTCCAGGCGGGAGAGACCCTTCTCGTCCTGGGTGCGGCGGGTGGCGTAGGGCTGGCGGCGGTACAGATCGGCGCCGCCCTGGGCGCCCGCGTCCTCGCCGCCGTATCCTCCGACGCCAAGGAGAAGGCCGCCCGGGCGGCGGGCGCCGGCGAGGTGGTGCGCTACGACCGCACGGATCTCCGCTCCACCGTCCGGGAGATGGCACCGTCGGGGGTGGATGTCGTGTACGACCCGGTGGGAGGCGAGATCACCCAGCTCGCCTTCCGCTCGCTGGCCTGGAAGGGCCGCCACCTGGTGATCGGGTTCGCGGCCGGAGAGATCCCGGCGCTGCCAGTCAACCTGGCCCTGCTCAAGGGAGCCAGCCTGGTAGGCACGTTCTGGGGCCGTTTCACAGAGGAGGAGCCGGAGCGGAGCCGCAGGAACTTCGTCACGCTGCTGGAGTGGTGGACGCAGGGCCGGATCCGCCCCATCGTGTCGGAGGTGTTCCCCCTCGACCGGGCCACGGAGGCATTGCGCAAGATCGGGGACCGGGGGGCGGTCGGCAAGCTGGTCGTCCGCCCCTGACCGTTTTCGGGTGTTGGGCTAGCGGCGGCGGCCGCCCGCCCTCCGGGAGAAGTCGGCCGCCGAGCGCCGCCGGACGTTGCCCTCCTGGGGCTGGAAGTCGGCCAGATCCCGCAGACGCGGGTCGTTGGAGTACATCTTCACGATCTGGGTGTTGAGCCCGGCGGAGCGCTGCAGGTTCTCCACCTCCAGCGTCTTGTCCCACTCCACCAGCGTCACGACCAGTCCCTCGGCTCCTGCCCGGGCGGTGCGCCCGGAGCGATGGACGAAGGTCTTGAAGTCGTCGGGCGGATCGTAGTGGATGACGACGTCCACGTCGTCGACGTGGAGGCCACGGGCGGCCACGTTGGTCGCCACCAGAGCCTGGACGTCGCCGTTCACGAACCGGGTCAGGCTCTGCTCCCGCTTCTCCTGGGGCAGGTCGCCGTGGGTCTTGGCGGTGCGGATGCCCTCGTCGGCCAGCTCCCGGGCGACCCGGTCTGCCCCCCGCCGGGTCCGCACGAAGACGAGGCTGCGACTGGCCCCGCCGATGATGGCGGCGGCCACCTTGGCCTTGTCCATCCGGTGGACGCCGATGAACCGGTGCTCCTGCGCCTCGTCTATGGCGCTTCCGCCCTCGACGGAATGGGTGACGGGCTCGTCCATGTAGTCCCGGACCAGGGTGGCCACCTGGCCGTCCAGGGTGGCGGAGAAGAGCATGGTCTGGTGACCCCGGGGGACGGACCGGAGGACGTCGCGCACCTGGGGAAGGAAGCCGAGATCGGCCATCTGGTCGGCCTCGTCTATCACCACGGAGCGGACGCTGCCCAGGCTCACCACCTTGCGACGCATCAGGTCGAGGAGGCGACCGGGGGTAGCGACCAGGATGTCCGACCCCCGTTTCACCGCCGAGATCTGGGCCTTCATGGGAGACCCGCCGTAGACGGCGACGATACGGACTTCCCGGACGGCGGCGGGGCCCTCCAGGGCCTCGGTCACCTGAGCCGCCAGCTCCCGGGTGGGTACCAGCACCAGTGCCTCGGGGTCACGGTCGGAGGCGGTGTAATCGCGGAGGACGAGCGGGATGCCGAACGCAAGCGTTTTGCCCGACCCGGTTACCGCCCTCCCACACACGTCCTTGCCCGCCAGGGCGTCGGGGATGGCGAGGCTCTGGATGGGGGTGGGGACCGTGATCCCCTCACTCCCCAGCACGTCCACGATCTGAGTGGGGAGACCGAGATCGGCGAAAGAACCGAGCTCGGTCTCCCTGGTTTCCTGGATGGAGGTCATCGACGCCGTCTCAGCGACGGGCCCCTCCTCCGAACCGTCCTCCGCCACCGCGGCGGCCGCCGCCGCCACCGCCACCGGTGCGGGGACGGGCCTCGTTCACGGTGAGGGCCCGGCCGTCGACGTCCTTGCCGTTGAGTTCTTCGATCGCTCGACGAGCGTCATCGTCGGCCATCTCGACGAAACCGAAGCCCCGCGAACGGCCGGTATCGCGGTCGGTTATGACGGCTGCCGACTGAACGGCCCCGTACTGACTGAACAGCGACTCGAGCGCTGCCGAGTCGTAGCTGAAGGGCAGATTGCCCACGTAGATGTTGATGTGCGCTCCTCGCTCGACTGTGGTGCCCCTCCGGGCACCCGACGGGCCGTGCGATCCCATGAGGAATCGTCAACCCGGGCCGATCTTTCATCGGCCGGGACACAGGTTAGCCGAAACGCGGCCTACAGCTATGATTCGGGCTGCAGGATTCCTGCCCATCCCTGCGAGGACCCCATGAGCGAGCGCGCTCTGGGCGGGGTCGCCTCCGAGGCCGCCCGGAGGCGGACCTTCGCCATCATCTCCCACCCGGACGCCGGCAAGACGACCCTGACCGAGAAGCTGCTGCTGTATGCGGGGGCGATCGAGGAGGCCGGAGCCGTCAAGGCTCGCGCCGGGCGCCAGCGGGACGTGACGTCGGACTGGATGGAGATGGAGCGCCAGCGCGGGATCTCCATCACCTCGACGGTGCTCCAGTTCGAGTACCGCGACTGCGTCTTCAATCTCCTGGACACTCCCGGTCACCGTGACTTCTCCGAGGACACCTACCGGGTGCTGTCCGCTGTCGACGCCGCGGTCATCGTGCTGGACGCCGCCAAGGGGATCGAGTCCCAGACGCTCAAGCTGTTCGAGGTGGCCCGGACCCGCGGGATTCCTCTCCTGACGTTCGTCAACAAGGTGGATCGGCCGTCTTTGGGGGGTCTGGAGCTGATGGACGACATCGAGCAGCGCCTGGGCCTCACCGCCACGCCCGTCACCTGGCCGCTGGGATCCGGATCCGACTTCCATGGCGTGGTGGACCGCCGGGATGGAGCGGTGTGGAGATATGAGCGCACCGCCCACGGCGCCACCCGTGGCAGTGAGCAGCACATTCCCGGCACCGGCCTCGACGACCTGGGGGCGGTGGGTGAGGCCGCGGCGAGCGAGCTGGAGCTCCTGGAGGCGGTGGGAGCGGATCACGACCAGAAGCGGTTCCTGGAGGGCGAGACCACCCCCATGTACTTCGGATCGGCTCTGTGGAACTTCGGGGTGCGCCTGCTGCTGGACGGCCTGGTGGAGATGGCGCCATCGCCCTCCCCCCTGGCCGACCGGGAAGAGCGCCCCCACGCTCTCACCGACGAGATGTCGGGCTTCGTGTTCAAGATCCAGGCCAATCTCGACCCACGCCATAGGGACCGAATCGCCTACGTCCGCATCGCCACCGGGGAGTTCGAGCGGGGCATGCAGCTCATGAACGTTCGCTCCGGCCGCACCTTCACGACCAAGTATGCCCATCAGGTCTTCGGCCGGGACCGTGGAACCGTCGACCTTGCCTACCCCGGCGACGTGGTGGGCCTGGTCAACGCCGGCGATCTCCACATCGGCGACACGGTGACGACCGGCCCCTCGTTCCGGTATCCACCCATCCCCACCTTCGCCCCCGAGCATTTCCGGGTGGGCCGCAACATGGACACCGCCCGCTACAAGCAGTTCCGGCGCGGCATCACCCAGCTGGACGAGGAGGGTGTGATCCAGGTTCTGCGCCATCCCGATCGGGGCGAGCAGGCGCCCATACTGGCGGCGGTGGGGCCGATGCAGTACGACGTGGCGCTCTACCGGCTGGAGAACGAGTTCGGCGCCTCCGTCGAGCTCACGCCCACTCCGTACACGCTGGCACGGCGAACCGACCAGGAAGGTGCCGAGCGGCTGAGGGGCCGGCGCAACGTGGAAGTGGTGACCCGGGCCGACGGAGGCCTCCTGGCACTCTTCACGAGCACCTATCACCTGGAGGCGGCTCAGCGGGACCTGGAAGGCATCACCCTGGACCCGATCCTGGTCTCGTAGTCGGAAGTCGGCGGGGCCGCCTCCCGTCACGAGGAGAGCGGCCCCATCCGGATCACGCCTCTTCCACTATCAGGGCGGTGACCATGCCGAACATGCCCTCCTCCCGCTCCACATGGGTGAGGATGTGACAGTGCCAGACCCAGGTTCCCACCCGGTCGGGATTGACCAGCACCGAGTAGCGCTCGCCGGGAGCGACGTTGATCGTGTCCGCCCAGTAAGGCTCATCCAGAGGGATGCCGTCCTTGGCGAAGACGAGCTGTGGAAACTGATGGAGATGCATGGGATGGGACTGGAGACCCTCGTTGTAGTAGTGGACGACGAACCAGTCCCCTTCGGTGAAGACGTAGGGCTCGGTGGCGGGGAAGGACTTCCCGTTGAGGGTCAGACCGATCGTCCCGGCGTCGTTCAGCACCATGGGGAACTCGTCGGCGATCTCCAGGTCCTCCGGGATCTCCACACCCGAGATCGTCTCCCCGTAGGGGATGGGCGACTCACCGATCTGGAGGGGAGCGAAGAGGCCGTTGGGGACGCTCACCTGGCTGTGGAGGTGAGCGTGATACATGCCGATCGCCGGCTTCTCCGCCTGGAAGCGGTAGGTGAACGTCTCTCCCGATGAGATCGGGTCCTGGGTGTAGGGCGCCACGCCGTCCATCTCGTTGGGCGTCGAGACCCCGTGCCAGTGGATGTCGGTGCCCAGAGGCGTCTCGTTGGTGAGATTGAACTCCACCTCGTCGCCCACATCCACCCGGACCCAGGGGCCGGGGATCTGGCCGTTGTAGGCCCAACCCTCCACGAAGTCGCCGGGCGACACCTCCCATTCCACCACCGACGCCGTGAGGTCGAAGACCTTGGTTCCGTCGGAGCGGACCTGGGACGGCTCCAGGACCTGGTTGCCCTTGCCCTCCGTCTCGGCTGGGAAGGCGAGCATGGACTCGACCATCATCATGTCCATCTCCTCGGCATCCATGTCGGCGTGGGTGGCCGATTCCACGGCCGCATCGGCTTCGCCCACCACCAGCTGTGCCTCCATTCCAGCCTCGCGATGGCCGGGGATGTCACAGA
>JBKHJQ010000058.1:0-10065 GCA_046538055.1 Actinomycetota bacterium | reverse complement strand
GGACCGCTCCAACCTCCACGCCCTCCGCCAGATCGCCCCCCACCTCGGCCACCGCATGCACCTGTTCCGGTCGTTCGACCCGGAGGCGGAGACCGACGAGGTGCCGGACCCCTACGGCCGCTCCGATGCCGCCTTCGACGACGTGATCGGCATCGTCCGCTCCGGCGCCCGTCCGATCGTGAAGGAGATCGGGGACGGGCGGCTTCCCTGAGTGGCCTGGGCTTCCATCTCCCGTGCCGTCCGGGACGGACGACCGGTCCTCATCAAGGCAACCGACTACGACGCCCGGATGGAGGCGGACGGGCTTCGGGCCCTGGCCGAGGCCGGGGCGCCCACTCCCGCCGTCCTGGTGGCGGACGAGGACCGCGTCGTCATGGAGGAGGTGGACGGTCCCGAAGCCTGGGAGGAGCTGGGAGCCGCCCTGGCCCGCTGTCATGGCGCCACGGCCGAGGCCTACGGGTACCACCGCGACAACGTCCTGGGACCTCTCCCCCAGGTCAACACCTGGACGCACTCCTGGCCCGACTTCTACTTCCGCCACCGGCTCTCCCCCTTCCTGGATGAGTTGCCCTCCGAACTGGCCGGGCCCATCCGGGAAGCGGCCGAGGACGGCCGGATGGCGGACCTGCTGGAGCACGGCCAGGCGCCGTCCCTGGTGCATGGCGACCTGTGGTCGGGCAACATCGTGGCGGGGCGGTGGCTGATCGATCCGGCCGTTCACTACGCCGACCGGGAGCTGGACGCCGCCTTCGCGGCGGTGTTCGGCGGCATCCCCGAGCGCATGTGGCAGGCCTACCAGGAGGTGTGGCCCTTCGACGACGGGTGGGAGGAGCGCCGCCCCGCCCTCCAGCTCTACCACCTGCTGGTGCATGTCAGGCTGTTCGGAGGCGGCTACACCCGGATGGTGGCCGACCGCCTCCACACCCTCGGCTGGTGACCCCCCAATCCCGTTCAGGTCCGGCGGGAGGCGCGCCAGGCCGTGAACTCGTCGGCGAACCCGATGATGATGGGCGGCAGGAGCGCCCCGGTCATGACCCCCGCCGGAGTGGCCACCACCAGTAACAGGAGCATGTAGGCGGCCACGAACCCCACCGCCACCAGCCGATTGCGGAGCACGTCGGAGTGGTCCGGCTCGTTGAGAGTGAGGGCTGTCCCCACCCCGAACCCGGCCGCCGCCCCCAGGATGGGCGAGAGGAGGCCCCCCGCCAGCCCCAGCAGGAGCAGCAGCCCCATCGCTCTCAGAACCCGTCGCGGCGCCCGCGGGTTGCGGGAGATGAACCCCACCGCCACGAACGCAAAGGGGGCTATGGCCAGGGCGACTCCGGTGAGGGCGACGTCGATCTGACCGGGGATGGCGGTGGCGGCGGCATAGGTGAAGTAGCTGAAGGTGATGACGACGGTCCCGACGGCCAGCGCCAGCCAGTTGCGCCGCCGCAACGCCTCCTGATCCGGGCGGGAAGTCAGCGCTATCTCAACCCTTGACCGAGCCGGCCGTCAGGCCCCGCACGTAGTAGCGCTGGAGGGCGAAGAACACCAGCATCGGCACGATAACCGTGATGAACGCACCCGCCGGGAGCAGGCTCAGGGCACCCTCACCCCTTCCCGCCAGGTTGGCGAGTTCCACCTGCAGCACGGCGTTCTCGGGACGGGCCACGCCGAGGAACACCAGGGCAACCAGGTAGTCGTTCCAGATCCACAGGAACTGCAGCACCGCGAAGGCGGCGATCACCGGCGCCGACAACGGCAGGATCAGACGGGTGAAGATCTTGTAGTGGTCGGCCCCGTCGATCTCCGCCGACTCGATGATCGACGAGGGCAGCGACCCGATGTAGTTCCGGAACAGGTACACCGCCAGCGGGAGGGCGAACCCGGCGTGGGCCAGCCATACCGCCGGGAACGTCCCGTTCATGTCGAAGGTGGTGTAGATCCGCTGGATGGGGATGAGCGCCATCTGCAGGGGAACCACCATCAGGCCCACCACCATGGCGAAGAGCCAGTTGCGGCCCGGGAACTTCATCCAGGCGAAGGCGTAGGCGGCGAACGCCGCCACCGTGATGGGTATGGCCACAGACGGGATGGTCACAGCCAGGGAGTTGGCGAAGGCGTTCCCGAATCCGCGCTCCAGGACGTTGACGTAGTTCTCCAGCGTCCAGGTGGCCGAGTCGAAGAACTCGGGGAAGATCGTCCACCACCCCGTGCCGCGGATGCTCCTCGGATCCCGGAGCGAGTTGATGAGGAGACCCAGGGTGGGAATCGTCCAGATCGCCGCGATCGCCGCCACCGCCACATAGATGGGGGTCCTGGACAGGGCGAACGACTCCCGCGGGTCCTTGGGGGCGGTCGTCTGGGTCTTGGCGGTATCAGTGGCGGTGGTGGTCATCGGACTGCCTCCTGTTCCTGGAACCGCTTGATATTGATCACGAGGATCGGTGTGACCACGATCAACAGGATCACGGCCAGGGTCGCCCCTATCCCGTCGTTGTTGTTGGTGAAGAACTCGGAGACCATCTGGAAGGCCACCACCGAGGTTCCGTCTGCTCCGTTGGTCATCACCGCCACGATGTCGAACAGCTTCCAGGTGGTGATGAGGATGGTGGTCCACACCACCACGATCGTGGAGGCGATCGTGGGCACCATGATGCGCCGGAACACCTGCCACTCGTTGGCCCCGTCGATGCGGGCCGCCTCCAGAAGGTCATCGGGCACCCCTTTCAGGGCCGACGACAGGATCACCATGGCGAAGCCGGTCTGTGTCCAGATCAAGATCACCATCAGAAAGATGTTGTTCCACGGCTGTTGCTGAAGCCAGAAGACCGGGTCGTTGCCCAGCGCCACCATCACGGCGTTGAGCAGCCCGATCTGCTCCCCGAATCCCTCCGAGCGGAAGCTGTACATGAAGGTCCACACCACCGAGGCCGCCACGAACGAGATGGCCATGGGGAGGAAGATGAGGGACTTGGAGACCGCCTCCGACTTGCGGGGAAGGCGATCGGCCAGGGTGGCGAAGGCCAGGCCGATGAGAGTGGCGACGATAGGAACGACGATCGCCCACAGGATGCTGTTTCGGATCGAGACCAGGTAGGTGCTCTCGGTGAGAGCGGCCTGGTAGTTGGCCAGACCCACGAACTCCTCGCCGTCCCTGCCGTGCAGGCTGAGGATGAACGTGTGCACCGCCGGGTAGACGAGATAGAAGCCGAGCAGGATCAGTGCCGGACCGGCGAAGGTGAAGGGGCGAACCCCTGCCTGGAGGCGGCTGGGCATGCCGCTGACCAGCCGGTCCATGGCCCAGAACAGCACCCACACTCCTCCCACGCCGACTAAGACGGCGACGGCGATCTGGAGGAGCTTGTTGGTCTCGGGGTCCTTGAGGAACTCGAAGGTGAAGAAGAACAGGACCAGGAGGGCGGGGACGATCAGGGCGCTGAGGATGCGCAGCAGCCAGACATGGAGGCCGTGATCCTCGCCTTCCGGGACCGCATCTACCGGTCGGTCCTCTTCGACCGATTCCTCGTCCATCAACGGCGGTGGATACGACATGCGCCCTCCTTAACCCGTTCTTCGCCTCGCTATGAAGGGACCATAGCGCTCGAGATCGGACCCCGACGGACTGGAGGGGCGGGTTTCCCCGCCCCTCCAGGTCGCTAACCGGTGATCGTCACTCGGAAGGCCAGCTGGCCTCCACATCGGCGACGACGTCCTCGGCGTCGGCGCTCTGCGCCCAGTCCACCATTGCGGTCCAGAAGCTCTCCTGGCCCACCTCCGGTGGCATCAGGTCGGAAGCATCGAACACGAACGTGCCCTCGTCCAGTGCCGACGTTATGGCGTCGGCGAATGTCCGGGCCGAATCGGTCTCGTAGCAGTCCAGGTTGACGTCCTTGTGGCCCGGGAGCCGCTGGACTCCCTCCACACCGTGGCCGCCGTAGGGGGCGACGCCGCCGCCGGAGGCGGAGGCGAGGGTGCACTGCCAGTCGGGGCTGATCCAGTCCTGTATGGCCTGGACGGTGGCGGGATCGTCGTTGAACACCATCAGGGTGTCACCGCCGCCCATGGCGCCCGCATTGCCGTCGATGGTGGGGAAGTTGAAGACACCGATCTCCTCCTCCTCACCGTCCTCGTAGTCGGGCTGGTCGGCGAATACGTTCGAGATGAACGAGCCCTGCTTCAGCATGGCGCACCCGGGAGGATCCTGGAACAGCGGGCCCGGCGAGTCGTTGAAGTTGACGCCCGGGACGCTCTCCGGTCCGCCCAGCACGAAGCCCTCGGCCTTGAAGATCTCAGCGAACGTGTCGAATGCCTCAACGACCATCGGGTCGTCGAAGGGGATCTCGTGGTTGTACCACTGCTGGTAGGCCTCCGGGCCGTGCTGGCGCAGGAAGATATCTTCGATCCAGTCCGTGCCCGGCCAGCCGGTGGCACCGCCGCTCTCGAAGCCGAAGCACCAGGGGGTCTGGCCGTCGTCGACCATCTGCTGGGAGAGCGCCACCATGTCCTCGTAGGTCTCGGGGATCTCGTAGCCGTTCTCCTCGAAGGTCGGCTCGTGATAGAACACGACCGACTTGTAATTGGGGAACCAGGGGATGGCGTAGTGGTTGCCGTCCTCGCACACACCCAGGTTCATCCAGAACTCGGAGTGGTTCTCTTCCATCGCCTCGATATCGAAGCCCATGTCCTCCAGGGAGGCCAGGTGGCCGTCGTCGGCCATCTCACAGATGGTGGCCGGCTGGGGCGTGAACGCCACGTCGGGCGGATCGCCACCGTCCACCGCGATCCGCAGCTCCTCCTCGAAGCCGTCCGATCCGCGATAGCTGATGTCGGAGCCGGTCTCCTCGTTGTAGACGTCGATGAAGCCCTGCAGGGCGTCACCCTCCACGCCGGTGGGCGCGCCGAAGAGGGCGAACTCGGCGCCTACCTCCTCGGCTTCGGCTCCCGCGGTGGTGTCCGTGGTGCCGTCTCCGGCGGCGGTCGTGTCGGCGCCGTCTCCGGCGGCGGTCGTGTCGGCGCCGTCTCCGGCGGCGGTCGTGTCGGCGCCATCGCCGTCACCGCCGCAGGCGGCCACGATCATGGCCAGCACTGCCAGGAGGGCCCACCATTTGGTCCATCGTTTCATGTCATCCTCCTAATGGTTTGGATGTTGAGTCGCGTTCAGCCTCAGGGCTACCTGGGGCTGTAAACGCTTACGGACAATATGAGCCACCCGATGCCTGCGTCAAGTGACGAAAGTCCGTAGTTCTACGAATCTCCAAGGTGGTCGGCATTTCGATGTGAGTGGGGTGACGCTCCGGCTCATCCAGGCGATCGACGACCATGGCAGCGGCACGGGCGGCCATGATGCCGACCGGCTGGTGGACGGTGGTGAGGCCCACCGCCTCGGCGACCGGCTGGTCGTCGAAGCCGACCACGGATAGGTCTCCGGGCACCGCTACGCCGGCCTCGCTGGCCGCCCACAGCGCCCCGATGGCGAGCTCGTCGGACGCACAGAGGACGGCGGTGGGAGGTTGGGGCTGGCCCAGCATCTCCGCCATCGCCTCGCGGCCGCCGGAGACGGACAATCCGCCGCCTGCTTCCAACCCGGGTGAGGGCAGGAGGTCGTGGGCGGCCAGTGCCTGGTTCATACCCTCCCGGCGCCGTGTCGCCGAGTGCAGCTCGAAGGAGTCCCCCATCTCCCCGCCGATGAATCCGATGCGACGATGACCAAGATCGAGGAGGTGGGTGACCGCCTCCGCCGCGGCTTTTTGATTGTCGATGAACACCGAGTCGAAGAGGCCTGTGTCCAGGCCTATGGTCGCGATGGGGAGTTCCCCGCCGGCCATGTCCTCCCAGAGCTGGTCTGGGAGGAACAGGTCGACGATGATCAAGCTGTCCACCCGTTTGCTGAGGGCCGGGAGCTCCGATACGAACCGCTGCATCGCCCGTGGTCCGTTCACCGTCACGAGATGGATGTCGAGACCGTCCCGGGACACCTCCGCCTCCACCCCCGCCAGGACATGGCCGTAGTACCACAGATCCAGCACCGGAAGGACGATGCCAATGGTTCCCGACCTGCCCGCCGCCAGCCGGGAGGCATGGGGGTTGGGCCGGTAGTCGAGTTCGGCCGCGATCCGGCGAACCTTGTCCCGAGTAGCGGGAGAGACGTGCGGTAGACCCCTCAGTGCCCTGCTGACGGTGGCGACCGACACACCGGCCCGTTCGGCCACGTCTTCGATCTTGACTACTTTCGGCATGCTGGCACACACCGACTGTAAGCGCTTACAGGACCGAGGCCAAACCTGGGACGGTGTGGGTGCCCCGCACCCCCGGGTTTAGGCTCGCAGCGATGCGCTGGTGGGAGAACGCCGTGGGCTACGAGATCTACATCCGTTCCTTCGCGGATTCCAACGGGGACGGCGTGGGCGACTTCGACGGGATGACCGCCCGTCTCGACCATCTCGCCTGGCTGGGTGTCGACGCGGTGTGGGTCACACCCTTCTACCCCTCGCCCCAGGCCGACTTCGGCTACGACGTGGCCGACTACACCGCCGTCGATCCCGCCTACGGGGACCTGAATGCCTTCCGCCGCTTCTCCTCCCGGGCCCGGGAGCTGGGGCTGCGGGTGATGGTGGACATCGTCCCCAACCACACCTCCAGCGCCCACCCCTGGTTCCGGCGGGCCCTCTCCGATCCGGACTCGCCCCAGCGCGGCTACTACATCTTCCGACCTCCCGGCCCGGACGGGGGGCCGCCCAACAACTGGGTGTCGCACTTCGGGGGACCGGCCTGGACCCTGGATCCCTCCAGCGGTGAGTACTACTGCCACCTCTTCCACCCGGACCAGCCCGACCTGGACTGGTCCAACCCCGCCGTCCGGGAGGAGTTCGACCGGATCCTCCGGTTCTGGATGGACCAGGGCGTGGACGGGTTCCGGATCGACGTCGCACATGCCCTCATGAAGGACCCGGAGCTGCGCGACAACCCCCAGATCCTCCCCCTGGGGGACGACCCCTCCCCCCAGCAGGCATTCGCCGCCTACGAGCACCTGTACGACCACACCCAGGATTCCTCCAAGGAGATCTACCGGCGCTGGAAGTCACTGCCCGGGTGCGAGGACGTCCTCCTGCTGGGAGAGGTGTATGTGGTGGACGTGAACAAGAGCGCCTCCTACATGGGGACCGGCGGTCTCGACCTGTGCCTCTTCTTCGGGCTCAGCCGGGTGGAATGGGACCCGGTGTTCTTCACAGAGGAGATCAGGAGCTGGTCGACCGCCTCCGAGCACGGTTTCGCCTGGACCATCGCCAGCCACGACGAGCAGCGTCCCCCCACCCGGTTCGGAGGCGGGGACACGGGCCGGCGCCGGGCCCTGGCACTTTGGACCGTCTTCTCCTCCCTGCCGGGCATGCCGTTCGTCTACCAGGGCGAGGAGCTGGGTCTGGAGAACGGCTATGTCGCACCCGAGCACGTCCAGGATCCGGCGGGGCTGGCCGCCTATCACGAAGGGCGCGATCCCGCCCGCACCCCCATGCCCTGGGACACCGGCCCCCACAACGGCTTCACCCGGGGAACGCCCTGGCTGACCTCTGCCCCCCGGCAGGCGCACGAGACGGTGGAGTACCAGCGCCGCCGCTCCGGCTCCCATCTCCATCGCTTCCGGGAGCTGCTCGCCACCCGCAAGCGGCTGGCCGCCCGGAGGGCGGGGAAGCTGGAGTGGCTGCCCTCGCCCGCCGGTGTGGCCCTCTTCCTGTGCGGCGACGTGCTCACCGTCGCCAACCTCACCGACGAGGCGGCCACTGTGGAGCTGCCCGCCGGGACGTGGCGGCTGGAATACGACCAGGACGGCGACGGCGGCGGGGATGCCGCCGGCCAGGTGGTGATCCCGGCCACCTCCTCCCGGGTATACGCGGCCTGAAGCCCCGGGTCAGGGGACGGCGCGCCCCGAGCCGGGGTCGACCATCAGCCCCGAGACGTCCACGGCTTCGAAGTCGGAGCCCAGGACCGAGCGAAGCTGGCGGAGAACGTCGTTGTCCCAGCGGGGGTCGGGCGCGCCCGAGAGGAACCAGGAGGACCCGTTGTCGGCCAGGACGATCCCGTAGGTCTTCATCGCCTCCAGGATCACCTCCACCGCTGGATCGAACCCGGAGGTGTCGAAGTCGCCTCGCAGCCGGAAGCGCTGGCCCATGGGAGGCAGCGACGGGTCGCCGCCCGCCCCGGCGTGGTGACGGGCCGGCCACACGTGGTCGTCACGCGTCCGGGGGGCGGTGAAGCGGAGGGCATGGCCGATATGGCCGGAGGCGACCTCCTCGTAGCGAACCAGTCCCGGGAAGATGGGCAGGCCGGCGGCGTCGGCGCTGGTCCAGCCGTCGGGCCGGAGATCCGAGGTGGTCAGATCGAAGGTGGCGCCCGAGGCCGCCTCCCACGACCCGTCGGCCCGGGGATAGGCGGCGAACAGCTCGTAGAGCCGGCAGTCGTGGCGGTCGAGGACGATCACGTGGCGGTCCCCGTCGGCGTCGGGGCCGCCCTCCACCGGGGCGTCGGCAGGGACGGGGTAGGGCCCGGGGTCGGATTCGTCGCCATAGGCGGTGAAGTGGATGGGCACCGGCTGTGCGTCGGCAGCGGCCTCGACATAGGGGATGCCGATGGGGCTGCCGGACCCGGGGGGCCACTCCCCCGACCCGAAGTCGGGATGCACCGGGGCTTCGTCCCCGATCTCGGCCACGTAGTCGTCGGAGCGGGGATGGACGGGAAGGCGGTCCACCGGGGTGTTCCAGATGTCGTCCGGGGGGAGTATCGGGCACCGCTCGGGGGGCGGTGCGGGGTCCAGGCCCAGCGCCCGGGCCAGGAAGGTGGCCATCTCGGCCCGGGTCACATCCCGGTCGGGACAGAACATGGTGTTGGAAGGCGGGTTGCAGCCGGTGGTGACGCCCGCTCCGGCCAGGGCCCCGATCTCGGAGGTGAACACCGACCCCGCGGAGTCGACGAAGCCGTGGGGGGCGGCGGGGTAGGAGAATGCCCGCACCAGGAAGGCGGCCATCTGGCCCCGGGTCACCGCATCGTGGGGGCAGTAGCGATCCTCGGCGGGCGGGTTGCAGCCCCGGGTTATCGCTTGTGCCGCCAGGGCCCCGATGTCCCCGGCGAAAGGTGAGCCGGAGACGTCCCGGAAGGGAGGCGGCGAAGGTGGGAGCCGGAGAGCACGGACCAGGAAGGCGGCCATCTGGCCCCGGGTCACCGCATCGTGGGGGCAGTAGCGGTCGTTGGCGGGCGGGTTGCAGCCCCGGGTGATGCCGGCCGCGTAGATCGCCTCGATGGAGCCTTCGTGCACCGACCCGTCGTCGTCGGCGAACGACCCGCCCGGCGTGGTTTCCAGGAGGAGGGACGCCATTAGCGCAGTCAGGAAGCGCACGATGCCATCATCGGCGCCCATCCCTCCCCACCGCACCCGGAGAGGTGGGGCGGGCGACTCACTCCGGAGGCCGCCGCCAGCCCACCAGGAGCTGGACGGCGGCCAGGGCCACCCCGCCCCCGATCACGCCCAGACCCACCCCCTGGTCGAGGGCACCGGCCCAGCCCAGGGCCGAGTCCACCGAGTACCTGCCCGGGCCCAGCACCGCCACCGCGGTGGCCGCCACCGCCAGGGTGGCGACGTACTCCCAGCCCTCGTCCGGGCGGCGGAACACGTAGAACCCGGCGAACCGGTGAATCGTCCAGAAGGCGGTGGCAGCCACCGCCACCACCCCGCCCGCGGCGATAGACGTCAGGAAGCCGGCGGCGAGGCCCGCTCCGATGGCGAGCTCCCCCACCGCCGATGCCGCGGCAAACGCCCGGGCCGGTCCGAAACCCTGGGAGGCGAACCACCTGGTGGTGCCGTCCAGGGAGCGGGCGTGGTGGTAGCCATGCGCCAGGAAGACGACTCCCAGCCAGACCCGCAGAAGGAGAAGGACCGCGTCCGTCACCTCAGATCGGTGTCGATCCGGGCCAGGACCGCCTGGGCCGCTGCCTCCGTCCAGGGGTCGCCGGTGACGGACTCCAGGGCGGCGGCCAGCTCGGACGGCGCCAGGAAATCCCCCAGCCGACCCAGCACGTAGGCGGCGTAGAAAC
>JBKHJQ010000057.1:0-10106 GCA_046538055.1 Actinomycetota bacterium | reverse complement strand
CCTCGAACTCGTGGTGGGCGGCGGCCGCCGCCTCCAGAGCCGCGATAAGCTCGTCACGCTGCATACCCCCGAGTATGGCGACGGAACCGTTCTCGCGCATCGACTGCGGCCTATAGGCCGCAGTCGATGCGCGAAAACGGGTTCTTGGGCGTTATTCGAGGGCCAGGTCGATTACCTCGGCCATGTCCTCGGCCAGGTGGAAGGTCATCTCCTGGCGGATGACGTCGGGGACGTCGTCCAGGTCCACCTCGTTGCGCTTGGGGAGGATGACCTCCGAGAGACCCGCCCTGCGGGCGGCCAGGACCTTCTGCTTGACGCCGCCGATGGGCAGGACCTTGCCCTGCAGCGTCACCTCTCCGGTCATTCCCACCTCGGGCCGGACCTTGCGGCCCGTCACCAGGGAGGCCAGAGCCGTGGTCATCGTGATGCCGGCGGAGGGGCCGTCCTTGGGAATCGCCCCGGCGGGCACGTGCAGGTGGAAGCGACGATCCAGGCCGGACTCGTCCACGCCCAGGAGGTCGGCATGCGACTCCACGAACGACAGCGCGATCCGGGCCGATTCCTTCATCACGTCGCCCAGCTGGCCGGTCAGGACCAGGTCGCGGCTGCCCTCCATGGTGGTCGCCTCCACGAAGAGGACGTCGCCTCCGGCCCCGGTCACGGCCAGGCCCGTGGCCACCCCGGGGAGGTCGGTGCGGTCCTTGGCCTCGTCCTTCCACACCTTGGGCTTGCCCAGGTACTCCAGCACCTCTTCGGTGTCGACCACCACCGGCTCGGTCCGTTCCCCCGTGGCGACCACGGTGGCGACCTTGCGGGCCAGCTTGCCGAGCTGGCGCTCCAGGCTCCGCACGCCCGCCTCCCGTGTGTAGCGGTCCACCACATGGGCCAGGGCATCCTCGGTCACCGTCAGCTCCTCCGGCTCCAGGCCGGCGGCACGCAGCTGGCGGGGAAGCAGATGGTCGCGGGCGATGGCCACCTTCT
Organism: Actinomycetota bacterium; assembly: GCA_046538055.1. Lineage (GTDB taxonomy): Bacteria > Actinomycetota > Acidimicrobiia > Spongiisociales > ZC4RG35 > ZC4RG17. The sequence continues at coordinate 9,125 of JBKHJQ010000057.1, read as the reverse complement.
CCATGTCGGTGTAGCCGTCGATGGAGATGACCTCGGTGCGGTCCAGGAGGGGTGCGGGGATCGTCTCCACCACGTTGGCGGTGGCGATGAACAGCACATCGGAGAGGTCCAGGTCGGTCTCCAGGTAGTGGTCCCGGAAGGTGTGGTTCTGGGCCGGGTCGAGGACCTCCAGCAGGGCCGAGGAGGGGTCGCCCCGCCAGTCGGCGCCCACCTTGTCCATCTCATCCAGGAGGAAAACCGGGTTCATGGAGCCCGCCTCGACCAGCGCCCGGACGACTCGCCCGGGCCGGGCCCCGACGTAGGTGCGCCGGTGGCCGCGGATCTCGGCTTCGTCCCGGACGCCTCCCAGCGCCACCCGCACGAAGTTGCGGCCCAGGGCCCGGGCCACCGACTCGCCCAGCGACGTCTTGCCCACACCCGGGGGCCCCACCAGCAACAGGATGGCCCCGGCCTTGCGGGTGTCGTCGGCCGCCTCCAGGCCCCGCTCCTTGCGGAGCTTGCGCACCGCCAGATGCTCCACGATCCGCTCCTTGACGTCGTGGAGCCCGGTGTGATCGGCGTCCAGCACCGCCCACGCCTCGTTCAGGTCGAGGCGGTCCTCGGTCCGGGTCGACCACGGAACCTCGAACATGGTGTCGAGCCAGGTCCGGATCCAGGAGTGCTCGGGGGACTGCTCGCTCATCCGCTCCAGGCGGTCGATCTCGCGGCTCACCGCCTCCGCCACGTTCTCGGGGAGGTCGGCCTCTTCCAGCTTCTGGCGGTAGGCGGTGGCGACGTCGTCGTCCTCACCCAGCTCCTGGCGGATGGCCTCCATCTGCTGGCGAAGGATGTACTCGCGCTGGCTGCGGTCGATCCGCTCGGCCGCCTCCTCCCGCACCTTCTTGCGCAGGTTCAGGTCGGCCAGGACCTCTCGCATCCAGTCCAGCAGCTTGCCCAGGCGGGCGTGCAGGTCGATCGTCTCGAGGACCTCCACCTTCTGCTCCAGGGACAGGTCCGGGGAATAGACGGCCAGATCGGCCAGCTGGGAGGGGTTGTCGATGGAGAGGAAGCGCTCCGCCATCCCTCCCACGCCCCGCAGCTCCAGCACCTCCCCGATGACGGCCCGGTACTCGGCGACCAGCTCCTCCAGGGCGGGGTCCCCGAAGACGTCCGCCTCCCCTACCAGCTCGGCGTGGCACCAGAGGGCGCCGGACTCGTCGGTGGAGCCCGAGCCCACCCGGGCGCGGCTGATGCCCGACACGACCACGTTCCCGTCGGAGTCCTGGTCGCTGATCTCGGCCACCGTGCCCACCGAGGCGTACCGCCCGTCGATGCGGGGCACGAGAAGCAGGCGTCCATCGTGGCTGCGAGCGGCCTCCAGGGCGGTCTTGCCCTCGGTGGTCTCCATCCGCAGGGTCACGACCATGTGCGGGAAGACGACGCCGTTGGTGAGCGGGAGGACCGGAAGGGAGAGTTGATCCGTGTGCGGCATGAAAGGGTACCTCGACGATGGGGATCTGAGCGTACTGAACTCAGCAAACGCCCGACCCAAAGGTCATATTCCCGTGAGAAATCTGCTCGTATCACCCAATCCATGAAATATGACAATGGGTGACTCAGGTTGTACCGTGTGAATCAAGTTCTCCCCGTTTGTGAAAGGAACCAACCATGACACGAGCAGTCGGTATCGACCTCGGTACCACCAACAGCGTCATCGCCACCCTGGAGGGAGGCGACCCCCAGGTCATACCCAACGCCGAAGGCGCCCGCACCACTCCCTCGGTGGTGGCCTTCAAGGAGGGTGAGATCCTGGTGGGCGAGGTGGCCAAGCGCCAGGCCATCACCAACCCCGACAAGACCGTGCGGTCCATCAAGCGCCACATGGGCGAGTCGGACTGGTCGGTGGAGGCCGAGGGCAAGACCTACACCCCCCAGGAGATCTCCGCCCGCATACTCATGAAGCTGAAGCGGGACGCCGAGTCCTACCTCGGCACGGAGGTGACCGACGCCGTCATCACCGTCCCCGCCTACTTCAACGACGCCCAGCGCCAGGCCACCAAGGAGGCAGGCCAGATCGCGGGGCTGAATGTCTCCCGCATCATCAACGAGCCCACCGCCGCCTCCCTGGCCTACGGCCTGGAGAAGGAAGGCGACCAGACCATCCTGGTCTTCGACCTGGGCGGGGGGACCTTCGACGTCTCCGTCCTGGAGATCGGCGAGGGCGTGTTCGAGGTGAAGGCCACCTCCGGTGACACCCACCTGGGTGGTGACGACTGGGACCAGGTGATCATCGACTGGCTGGTCCGCTCCTTCGAGAACGACCACGGGGTGGACCTCTCCAAGGACCGCATGGCGGTGCAGCGCCTCAAGGAGGCGGCGGAGAAGGCCAAGATCGAGCTGTCGTCCGTCTCTGAGACGGAGATCAACCTGCCCTTCATCACAGCCACCGCCGAGGGACCGCTCCACCTCCAGCAGAAGCTGACCCGCTCGGAGTTCGAGAAGCTGTCGGCTGACCTGCTGGACCGGACCAAGCCGCCCTTCCGCCAGGCGATCAAGGACGCCGGCATCGACGTCGCCCAGATCGACCACGTGGTCCTGGTGGGCGGCTCCACCCGCATGCCGGCCGTGCAGGAGCTGGTGCGGGAGCTGACCGGCAAGGACGCCCACAAGGGAGTCAACCCCGACGAGGTGGTGGCGGCCGGGGCCGCCATCCAGGCGGGCGTGCTGAAGGGCGACGTCAAGGACGTGCTGCTGCTGGACGTCACGCCCCTCACCCTGGGTATCGAGACCAAGGGCGGGGTCATGACCAAGATGATCGAGCGCAACACGACCATCCCCACCCGCAAGTCGGAGATCTTCTCCACGGCGGAGAACAACCAGCCGGAGGTGGAGATCCATGTCCTGCAGGGCGAGCGGGCCATGGCGGCCGACAACAACAGCCTGGGCAAGTTCCGCCTGACGGGCCTGCCCCCGGCGCCGGCCGGCGTCCCCCAGATCGAGGTCACCTTCGACATCGACGCCAACGGCATCGTCAACGTTCAGGCCCAGGACAAGGCCACCGGCAAGGAGCAGGCCATGACGATCACCGGCGGCACCGCTCTTGCCCAGGACGACATCGACCGGATGGTCAAGGACGCCGAGGCGTACGCCGAGGAGGACCGCAAGCGGCGGGAGGCGGTGGAGACCCGCAACCAGGCGGAGCAGCTCGTCAACCAGACCGAGCGCGTCCTGGAGGAGCAGGGCTCCAGCCTCACCGACGAGGAGCGGTCTCCCATCGAGGACGGCCTGGCCGACCTGAAGACGGCCCTCGACTCGGAGGACACCGCCACCGAGGAGCTGCGCTCCAAGATGGAGCATCTGGCTCAGGTGTCCCAGGGCGCCTTCACCCGCATGTACCAGGAGGCCTCCCAGCAGGCCCAGGCCGGAGGAGGCTCGGCCGAGGAGGGTGGTGGCGACGACGAGGTCGTCGACGCCGAGATCATCGACGAGGAAGACGAGTCCTGATCTTGTCCCCCGGAGCGAAGCGAGGGGGGAAGGGGCCCCCGAGACGAAGGAGCGGAGTAGGGGACGACCCGAAGGGTCGGGCGAGCCCGTGGAACAGATGGAAGGCGCATGAACCCGGGCCGCTCCCTACCTCCGAGGCTCCCTGGCGGGAGCCTCGCAGGGACCTTCCCCCACTCCTTCGTCGTGGGGGACAAAGGAAATGATGAATATGAGTGAGAACACCGACCAACCGATCGAAGAGCAGGAGGTCCACGCCGAGGTGGTGCTGGACGAGTCCGAGACCCATCCCACTGCCGAGGACCTGGGACTCGACCTGCCCCCCGATCCCGAGGAGGCAGTCGACTTCCTGTTGCTGAAGCTCAAGGAGGCCCGCGACGAGGCCGGCTCCTACCTGGACGACCTGCGCCGGGTGGCGGCCGACTTCGACAACTACCGCCGCCGGGCCATACGCGAGCAGCAGGAGACCACCCAGCGAGCGGCGGAGAAGGTCGTCAACGACCTGCTCCCCGCCCTCGACTCCTTCGACGCGGCCGTGTCGGTGGAGGCCTCCACCGACGCCGAGGAGAAGCTCCTGGCGGGAATGCACCGCACCCACGAGCAGATCCTCACGATCCTGCGGGGACTGGGCCTGGAGGTGGTTCCCACGGTGGGAGAGTGGTTCGATCCCGAGATGCACGAAGCCGTCATGTCCCCCTCCGAGGGGAGCGGGCGCCTGGTGGTCACCCAGGAGCTGCGGCGCGGCTACCGCCTCAAGGACCGGCTGGTCCGCCCCGCCCTGGTGGCGGTCGACTATGCCAGTGAGGAAGATCAGCAGTGAACCGTGAGTGGGTGGAGAAGGACTTCTACGACATCCTGGGGGTGTCCTCCGATGCCGGCCAGGAGGAGATCAAGCGCGCCTACCGGAAGCTGGCGCAGAAGCTCCACCCTGACGCCAACCCGGGCGACACCGAGGCGGAGAACCGGTTCAAGGACATCTCCGAGGCCTACTCGGTCCTCTCCGACCCCGAGCAGCGCAAGGAGTACGACCAGGTGCGCCGGCTGGTGGGCAGCGGTGCCTACGCCGGCGGTGGCGGCGGCTTCGGCGGGCCCTTCGGGGGGTTCGGCGGCCAGCAGGTACGGGTCGAGGACCTCTCCGACCTGTTCGGCGGCATGGGGGGACTGGGTGACATATTCGGCATGGGCAGCCGGGGAGGTGCCCGCCGCCGGGGCCCCATGCGCGGATCCGACACCAGCGCCGAGCTGACCATCTCCTTCGAGGAGGCCTTCCGGGGCGCCACCACCACCCTGCAGGTGCGGGGCCAGGCCGCCTGCTCCCACTGCGGCGGATCGGGGGCAGAGCCCCCGTCGCGGCCCGATCCCTGCCCCACCTGCGGTGGATCGGGGTCGGTGGCGCGCAACCAGGGACTGTTCTCCTTCTCGGAGCCGTGCCCGCAGTGCCGAGGGGCGGGCGTCGTCATCGACAACCCCTGTTCGCAGTGCCGTGGCTCGGGTGTGGAGGTGCGCACCCGCTCCATCCGCGTCCGGATCCCGGCGGGTGTGAAGGACGGCGCCACCATCCGCATACCCGGTAAGGGAGAGCCGGGCCACAACGGCGGACCGGCCGGTGACCTGCTGGTGAAGGTGCACGTCGGCTCCCACCCCATCTTCGGGCGCAGCGGCAACAACCTCACCGTCACCGTGCCCATCACCTTCTCGGAGGCGGCCCTGGGGACCAAGCTGACCGTCCCCACCATGGACGGGCCCGTGCGCATCAAGGTCCCCGCCGGGACGACCAGCGGTCGCGTCTTCCGGGTCAAGGGCAAGGGGTTCCCTTCCGGCCGCGGCAAGCAGGGGGACCTGCTCGCCAGGGTGGAGATACAGGTTCCCTCCCGGTTGTCCAAGGAGGAGAAGCAGCTGCTGGAGCAGCTGTCCTCCTATGACACCGACGACCTGCGGTCCCACCTGGAGGAGTACCTGACATGACGGGGCCACGATGACCGAACGTGTCAAGAAGCGGGCCGTGTTCGTGATCTCCGTGGCAGCGGAGCTGGCGGGTATGCATCCCCAGACCCTCCGCATCTACGAGCGGAAAGGGCTGATAGACCCCTACCGGACACCCGGCGGCACCCGCCGGTACTCCCAGGAGGACATCGAGCGTCTCCGGCTCATCTCGGAGCTGACCAGCCAGGGACTCAACCTGGAGGGCGTGAAGCAGGTCCTCAAGCTCCAGGACGAGGTGGAGCGACTCCGGGACAAGGTCGACAGGATGGAGGCTCGCCTGGACGCCGTCACCGCCGAGGCGGAGCGTCGGGTGCAGGAGCTGCATCGCTCCTACCGCCGGGAGATCGTGGTCCGCACCGAGGCATTGCCCGACATAGTCAGAGACTGACCCGGCTCAGGATGTCTCGGACCACGCGAGCCGGTAGATTCGCGTCCTGATCCCGACAGAAACGAGTCCCGACCTTGTACCTGGAGATCCACGGCGCCCGCGGGTCGATGCCGGTGGGGACGGCGGAGTTCGTCCGCTACGGCGGGGACACCACCTGCTACTCGCTCCACCACGACGACGGGAGCCTCGTCGCCATCATCGATGCCGGCACCGGACTGCGGCTGCTCTACCCCCGCCTGACGGCCATGGCGGAGCCATCCATCCCCCTCCTCTTCACCCACTACCACTGGGACCACATACAGGGTCTATCGCTGTGCGCCCCCATGTGGCGCCGTGACGTCGAACTCCACATCCGGGGGCCCTTCGATCCCCGCCGGGGAGTGGGCGACGCCATCAGCCCGCCCTGGTTTCCGGTCCCTATAGCGGACATGGATGTGGGCTTCGAGCGCGTGGCGACGTCCTTCCGCCTGGGCGATGTGGCCGTCACCACCTTCCCCCTCCATCATCCCCAGGGTGGTGTCGGCTACCGCTTCGATCATGGCGACGAGGTGATCGTGGTGGCCACCGATCACGAGGCGGGAACCGAGGCCGATTCGGCCCTGGTCGAAGCATCACAGGGAGCCGACATCCTCGTGCACGATGCCCAGTATCTGCCCGACGAGATCGGAGCGAAGCAGGGATGGGGCCACAGCACCTGGGAGCAGGCCGTGGAAATGGCGGCCAAGTCCGACGTAGGCCGCCTCGTCTTCGCCAGCCACGACCCATCCCGCACCGATGAGTCGGTGGAGGCCACGTTGGAGGTCGCCCGGGAGCAGTTCCCGGCCACATCCGCGGCCTTACCGGGAGAGCGCTTCTTTCCCGAATGAGCGCCACGCGGGCCGCAGGCCAGGCCCAGCTCCTCAGCTATCTCCCCCGACTGAGCCGGGAGTGGGCCTCTCGTCCCGAGCAGCGCCGCAGACTGATCGACGGATCGCTCGTGTTCGCCGATCTGTCCGGGTTCACGTCGATGACCGAGCGACTGGCGAGCCTGGGCCGCCGGGGTGCCGAGGAGGTCTCGGCCATAATCTCAGAGACGTTCGCGGCGATGCTCACCGAGGCGTACCGTGCGGGTGGGAGCCTCCTCAAGTTCGGAGGAGACGCCCTACTCCTCCTCTTCGACGGTCCCGAGCACGCCCGCGATGCCGCCTGGGGGGCATGGGGAATGCGCCAGGCCCTCCGCACCCAGGGGACCTTCGACACCAAGGTGGGAAGGATCCGACTGGGTATGACCTCGGCGATCTCCACCGGTCCCGTCCACGTCTTCATGGTGGGCGAAGGCCAGAAGGAGCTCCTTGTGGCCGGCCCCACCGTGTCGATGCTGATGGATCTGGAGAGACGGGCGGCCAGGGGCGAGACCCTGCTGTCGGAAGGGACGGTCGCCGGGCTGCCCGCCGGGGCGGTCACCAAGAACCAGGCAGGATTGGCCCGGCTGTCGAGGACACCACCGGAGGCGGCGCCGCGGAGCATCGACACGCCCACCCCCGCCTCCTCCATCCTCCCGTTCCTCCCACCGGCGGTACGGCACCGGCATCGGGAGAACGAGGACACGCTGGAACACCGCCACATCGCGGTGGGGTTCGTGGGCATCGAAGGCCTGGACCGCCTCATCGCCGCCGACCCCGACCGGGCCGCCTCTGCCCTCCACCGGGTGGTCGCCGCCACGGAGGAGGCGGCGTCAGCCCACCAGGCGTGGCTGTTGGCCACGGATGTGGCACGCGATGGCGCCAAGCTGATCGTCACCGCCGGCGCCCCGGTCGCCACCGGCCACGACGAAGCCGCCCTGCTGCTCACCCTGCGCTCCCTACTCGACCTGGAGGCGGAACTCGACATCCGGCTGGGAGCCAACCACGGGACGGTCTTCTTCGGTGACATAGGCCCCTCTTACCGCCGGACGCTCACAGTCATGGGCGATACCGTCAACACCGCCGCCCGCCTGATGGGATCGGCCCCACCGGACGCCATCCTGGCACCCGCCACCATGCTCGATTCCCGCCGGGTCGACCTCGAGCATCGGGCGGTCAGGGAGATGGTGCTGCGCGGACGCAAGGCGGCCCTCCAGGTGGCAGAGGTAACCGGCCGGTCGACCGTCCGCCGCTCCCAGGAGGATGGACCGCTTCTGGGACGGGATCGGGAACTGGAGGCATTGAGGGCCCTGCTGAAGCAAGCTGCCTCCGGCCGGGGCGGGACGGTGGAGGTGCTGGGCCCACCCGGAAGCGGCCGCTCCCGGGTGGCAGAGGCCCTTCTGGCCGAAGCGGATGTTCCCTCCGGACGGCTGGAGGCGAGCCTGAACGAACAGTCGACCCCCTACGCGGTGGTCCGCCGGCTGTTCACACAGATCACCGGGATCGAACCCAGCGCACCGGGCGCGGCTTCCCGTCTCCGGGAACTGGCCGCCTCGCTGGTTCCCGAGCTGGAACCGGACCTCGCGTTCGTGACGAGAGCCATGGGCATCGACGGCCAGGACGAGACCTCGCTCCTTGGTGTCGATCCCCGCTTCCTGCCGGCGATGACGACCCGCTCCCTGGTGACAGTGCTGGATGCCGCCTCTCCCCGTCCGCTCCTCATGGTTCTGGACGACGCCCACCTGACCGACTCCGCTTCGGTCGAGGTGCTCCGCCGGCTGGGCGAGCGGTCCTCCCGCCGACCCTGGCTGCTGTGCCTGACGTCTCCCGAACCCCTGAACTGGGACTGGGGAGGAGTCCGGCCCGCCGCCGTGGAGCTGCGTCCTCTGTCCGACGACGAGATCGTGCGGCTAGCCAAGGCACTCACCGACGATCGACCCCTCTCGACCCATGAGCTCCACCAGGTAACCGCCCGGGCCGCCGGCAACCCCCTGGCCCTGCGGGAGATACTTTCCGCCCGTCGCCAGGGGGTGGAGCTGGACGCCATCCCCACCGCGGTGGAGGGCCTGGCGGCTATGCGAATCGACCGCCTGGACACCCGCCGGCGGCGCCAGCTGGAGGTGGCTGCCGTCCTGGGATACAGCTTCGACCCATCCGTCTACGAGTCGGTTGCCGGCTCCGGTGTCGGGGACCTGACCGGGTGGGACGACGACTTCCTGGAGCAGCTGGACGATGGGAGGATCCGGTTCGTCAACCCCCTCATTCGCGACGTGATCTACAACCGGCTCCCCTTCGCCCACCGCATCGAGCTGCACGACACCGTGGCGACCACCCTCCGGGACCGGCGGGCTGTCGCCGCCGAGCAAGCTGCGCACACCCTGGCAGCCGAACGC
>JBKHJQ010000056.1:0-10285 GCA_046538055.1 Actinomycetota bacterium | reverse complement strand
GGTTCGTGGTGAAGGCCCATGCCTTCAGCCCGGCGGCATTCGTGTCCGTCAACGGGGGCCCGCTCGGCTGGGTGATCGAGAATCGCGTCACCGTGCACGCGCTTCCTCCCGAGTCCCCCAGGTTCCGCCTGGAGGAAGCGGGGCCGGGTGGGGAGGACCCCTACGTGCCCATCCATCGCGTCGTCCTCGGAGACGACGCCACCGCGCTGCGGGCACTGGCTGGCTCCCAACCCGCCGGCCTCGTCCTCGAGGGCTTCGGCGTGGGCCACGTCAACCGCGACGTCGCCGACGCGGCGGGAGAGCTGGCAGCCCGGATCCCCGTTGTCCTCGCCACCAGGACCGGGGCGGGGACGGTGCTGACCTCCACGTACGGCTTCGACGGGTCGGAACGGGACCTGCTCGGCCGGGGACTCATCTCGGCCCGCTCTCTGAACTCCTTGAAGGCGCGTCTGCTGATGTCGCTCTGCCTTCGCGCCGGCTATGACCGCCGGGTCACGGCCCAGCGGCTGGAGGCATGGTCCGGGGCGAGCTAGGCCGACCGCGGCTGGTCGCCGCCGGTTGACCCGGCGGTCACATGTGCTCGCCCGGGAGGCTGCTGGCCTGTTCGATCCAGGAGCGGAGCCGCTCCTCGTCCAGCGCGTCGTCCTCGTAGATATCCAGGTACCGGACCTCGGGGTGCTTGGACGCCTTGGGGGGAAGGGGATCGAGGGACGTCCCTTTGAGGAACTGCACCTGGACGTACTTCGTGTAGCAGCGGAAGGACAGGAACCAGCCTTCGCCTTCGTGTCCGTAGAAGGGCTGGTTCCATTTCACCGCTTTGTGCACGTCGGGGACAGTGTCCACGATCAGGCCGTCGAGGCGCTCGCCCACCTCCCGCTTCCAGCCGGGCATGGCCGCGATGTAGTCCTGCACGGGGCCGTCTCCCTCTCCCTTGGGGATCTGGGGGTTGCCGCCCGAGAGCAGCTTCGGTCCTTTGCCGTCCCTGTTCTGTTCGGTCATGTGATTCCCCTGTGTGCACTCGGAGAAATCGCCGGGGGCAGATTATCTGCCGGCTCGGGCTGATGATCGTAGGCTCGGCTCATGCCGGCTCCCACACGAAACCGTCCGGATCGGTGAAGGGCCCGGCCTCGCTGCCCACCGCCATACGGTGCGATCCACTCCCCTGGGCCGGGACTCCCGCGAGCTTGGCCAGGGCGCGGCGCTTGTAGAGCGCCAGCTTGACGGGGCCCGATTCGAACTCGACGTATCTGCGTCCATAGCTCTGCGCCACCTCGAGACCGCGGTCGGCGTAGAACCTCTTGCTGGCCGAGACGTCCGCCACACCCAGCTGGAGCACCAGCTCGTCGATCTGGCGGGATGCCGGGCCGGTGTTCTTCTTCGCCGAGGACGCCACCGTCAAGATCGTCCCGTCGGGGGCCTGCACGGCGCCGCCGTAGCCCCAGAGCGACTTAGCGGCCTGCTTCAAGGACGTGCCACCGGCTTCGAGGGCCGAACCGACGAGGAGGTCGACGGTGTCCGGCTGGGAGACGACGAGCGACAGGGTGAACCCGCGGAACCCGGTCGTCTGGGCCTGGGATTCCCGCAGGCGAACCCGAGGGTCGGAACCGAAGGCGGCGGAGTAGAAGCGGGCGGCGGCGGCGGTGTCGGCCACCTGGAGTGTGACGAACTCGATGGACGCCATGGTGGTTTCCAGGATCTAGGCCTGCTCCAGGCGGAGCATGTTGCCCGCCGGATCCCGCACGGCGGCGTCGCGGACCCCCCAGAAGCGGTCGGCCGGCTCCTCCAGGACCTCCACCCCCGGGGCCGATGCCACCTTCTCGAACGTTCCATCGAGGTCGTCGGTGCGGAAGAACGGACCGGGCAGCTCGCCTTTGGCCAGCAACGCGGCGAGGGCGTCTCCGTCCTCTCGGGAGCGGCCCACATACGGCGAAGACAAGACGATCTTGATCTCCGGTTGGCTGTCGGTCACGAGGGTGATCCAGCGGAAGCCCTGGTTCTCCATGTCGTTCTGGACCGTGAGACCCAGGGTGTCCCGGTAGAAGACGAGGGCGGCGTCGGGGTCGTCGGCGTAGATGTGCACTGTGCTCAGCTTCACTGCCATGTCCTCCACGCTACGAGAGAGACGCCGATGATGCTTCTCGGATCCTGCTTTCTTCGTCTCTCCACCGGCCGGCGCGTTTGCGCGGGCGTGTGAGCACCATGCTGTGACAGGGTGGCAGCGGCCGCAGCTCATCGTGGCTGCGGGCCCTGTACTGGCTCGGTGTCTCACCGACCAGCTCGGTGAAGCGGGCCGAGAACGAACCGAGCGACGTGCATCCCACCGCCACGCACACCTCGGTGACCGACATCTCGCCCCGGCGCAGCAGATCCTTGGCCCGCTCGATCCGCCGGCCCATGAGATAGGAATAGGGCGTCTCCGAGTAGACGGCGCGGAAGCGGCGACTGAAATGCGACGGCGACATCATCGCTGTGCGGGCCAGGGCCGGGACATCCAGCGGCCGGGCGTACTCGCGGTCTATCTGGTCCCGAGCCCGACGCAGCCGACGCAGCTCATCGAGATCGACGCTCATCCGCTTCACCCTACATATGCGATGCGACAGCCGGCTGCCCCGGGGAGCCCACTGTGTGCGCCGGGACTACAGGCTTCGCGCCACGAGAATGGGCCGCTCCCCGATGTCGGTGAGGGTCTGGGGCCGGGTCAGCGGGTCGCGGTCGGCGTCCACCTTGTAGGTGACAACATACCTTCCCCGTTCTTCATGGCGGGTGATGAACTGGTAGTCGAGGTCGGTCACGTCCTCGATCTCTTGCTCCTCCCATTGGAAGAACCCCACGGGCACCAATTCGGTTCTAGTGCCGGTGAACTTGCGCACCGGATACTCGTGTGGGTACCGACGCAACCACTCGGGCGTGATTATGGCTATGTCCGTTCCGATCTCGTCGTCCCCGGAGTCGATCAGCCAGAGGATCAGATCCGCCGCCAGCGCCTTGATCGCGGCTCCGATGGCGATGTTGAAGTACGCCGCGATGGCGGCTGCCACGTTCACCAGGGTCTCGACTTCCTGGCGGTACGCCTCGGGATCGCCCTCGTCGTTCTCCATCACCACCGTCACGATGCTGAGCTCCTGGGAGGGGAGTGTCCCGGCCCAGCACGCCGCGATCGGGCCCTTCCGGTATTCGCCGTCGTCCACGTCCCCGTATCGGTTGTCCGGATCGCCCACCGGGTGCAGCTCGGATCTCTCGACGTTCTCGCCGTCTTCGTCGATGCTCACCGCGACCGTGATCACGTAGGGCTCGTCGGACGGGCCGAGGATCTGGCGGTCTCCGGTCCTGTCGTTGCAGTAGAGACCGGTGTAGAGGACGGTGAACTGGGTGTCCTCCGGGTACTCCGGCGGGTCACCCAAGGTGACATCGTCTCTGAAGGCGATGCCCAGGGGCGGTCGAGCGAACAGGGCCTCGAGGTCGGTCTCGGGCGATGTCCGCATCTGGCCGCGCACCGTCGCCCCGAACACCGGAGTCTTGATCCCCGAGGGGATCGCGTCGAAGTTGCGGACGAGACGGCGGGATCTCTCCCGGTCGGGGTCCACCCGCTGGAGGGAAGCAGCCAGAGCCTCCTCCAGGTCGGTGGCCGGAGCCGTCCCGTCTGCATACGCTCGTAGCAGGTCGATGGCGGTCGCCACCGCCAGCGGGTTGCTCGTCGGTCTGCGAATCTCCCGAGCCATGCCTTCCTCCTTCGCTCCCAAGCGTGCAACAAGAGCGGGAACCGCCCCTTCCGATACAGGCCACTTTTCGCGACCTGACGTGGCCAAAGTCGCTCCGGGATCCGGCACACAACGAACCCTGGCGATGAGGTTCGAGGCCGAGGAAGCAACTGAGAACGCCAACGCCCGGGTACCGTCCCCGCATCCGGCAGCGACACGGACGGAAGGCGGCCGCGAAGATGGAGGAAGGAGTGACAGCGGAGGGCTCGCAAGGCTTCCCACGTCCCGACCCACACGGCGGGGAGGGCCGGCTCACCGCCTCACAGGCGGCCGCTCTCGAATACGTCGAGTCGATAGCCAGGGAGAGAGCTGAGCGGGCGGAGGGCCGGATAGCGGAGACACTGGAGGATGCCGCCCTCCACCTGCCTCTGTCCCGACTCGGCCAGGGAGTCAGGCGTGTGGGACGGATCACGCTCAACTTCCATCCCGATCGTCTGCTCGCCAGCGGTCCCACCGTCGCCGAAGCCCTGCTCGAGGAGGGCACCTACCGAAACCAGTTCGAGACCGGGATCTCCAACGGTGGGCTCACGGCGTACGCGGGAGGGGACCGGGACGAGTGGGAGCGCGGCATGTTCAACGGCGCCTATCACAACGATGGTGTGCAGGACGCCGACCGCCCCAAGTACGGGGGGCTCAACCTCGTCAACCATCCCGATGGCGCATGTCCGCGTTTCGGTTCCTGCCATCTCCGTCTGAGAGAAGAGGCACTCGCCCGGGCCACCTATTCATTTGGTGACAGCGTCTTCCATCCGGATGACGTGGGAACCATCGACGCCTTCTCCTCGGTCCTGGCTGCCCTGCTGGAAAGCTGCCGCCGGAACGGGCGGGTACTGGGGAGATCCATGGATGCCGCCAGCCTGGTCAATCTGTTGCTGCAGGGAACACCGGACCGGTCGGGGCTGGCCGCGGCGAGAGCGAACGGTCACGCTCTGGACGACTACATCGAGGCACAGATCCACGGGCCTGTCGACCTGGCCGAGGATGTGGACCTTCTCGTGGCCGACCCGTCGTTTCAGGACACCAAGATCGGCGAGGACCTGGCCGGGGCGGCCACCCGATTCGGCTTCACTCTCGACTGGCATCGGGGATACCAGATCGGCCCAGGGGACATCCCGCCCGGCTTTCGCACTCCCCACCTCCGACGCTTCGCCGGGCGGGTGGCGGACGACTTCTCGAACGGCGGGACCCTGAACGCCGCCGTGATCGGGAGGGCAGCCCGGTCGATCGCGGTCGACTTCACCAGATGGGCGGATTGGGAGACACCCCACGCCGCTCTCCAACACGTCAAGTACCTCTGGCACGCCCTCGTGAGGTTCGGACGCGCCCAGACCGGGGTGCGGATCTGACGCCTGCGCTCATGGCGCGGCGGCGACATCGACAGGGACCCGCCCTGTCATTCGGGTCGGCCCCGGCCTTGGAGCTGGGAGATATGTCAGGGACTCCAGACCAGTTCGACGTGGATCTCCTGGGACACCATGAGCCCCCCCGAGTCGAGTGTCATGCTCCAGGTGAGGCCCCAGTCCTCCCGGTCGATGCGCCCGCGGGCCTCGAAGCCGATCCGGTCGGGCCGAGGACTTGATTCATCCTCAACTATATGAATATTATTCAAGTCAAGCCACCAGGGATCCCGATCCCGTGATCGACGGTTGAGGGACTTTGGAAGGGCGACACTACTTGAACTAGATTCAACTCGCTACCGGAAGGAGACGGCAGATGCACGCCGATAGCAACAACCAGATGGACCCTCAGGCTGCCCTGGACAGGGCTCAGCGAGTGGGGGACACCGTTCGGCGCCGGGGCCGCTGGCACGGTTGGGTGTGGCTCACCATGGGGCTGATCACCCCGGTCTTCCTGATCGGAGCCAACGTCAACTCGGTCCCCGGAGCCACACAGTTCTGGATCGCCATCGGGTTCATGACGGTGGGTGGCGTGTTGGCCGTGTGGGAGACCAGGAGGGGCGTCTGGAGTCGGGAAGCCGTCAAGGCCGACCGGCCCTTCACCTGGGCCTACATGACCGGCATCGTCGCGTTCGCGGTGCCCACCATCATTCTCGACCCGATCCGCCCGCCTGCCTGGTTGGTGGCGCTCGCCCTGCTCCCCTCGATCCCCTGCTTCCTCGCCGCCTGGCGGATCCTCACCAGATGAGCCAATCCCGCCACCCGCGCCACCAACTCGACGAGCTGATCCATACCCCTGTGCGACTGTCGATGATGGCCGCTCTGGCCGAGGCCGACTCCGTCGACTTCCGGCACATGCGCGACCTGGTCGAGGTGAGCGACTCACTCCTTTCCAAGCACATCAGCACCCTGGAGGAGGCCGGCTATGTGCACGTCAAGAAGGGATACGCGGGCAAGAGGCCGCGTACCTGGCTTTCGCTGACCGACAAGGGCAGGCGAGCCTATGAGGACTACATCGCGGTGCTGGCGGCGATCACCCGCCCGGCGGATGGGGCCGAATGAACGATCGGCCGAGCGGGCGTCGCCTCGCCCGCCACGCTGCGCCGTGGCTGGGATCGCTGGCGATCCAGGCGACGAGTGCCGCCATCGGCCTGGCCGGGCTGGCAGCCACGGCCGCGGTCGTACCTCGGTCCTGGGTCTTCATCGGGGCGGGATTGCTGATCCACATGGGAAGCGCCTCGGGCCTGGCATGGCTGGTGACGAGGCGACGCCGCGGGGAGCGGAGACGGAGGTGGCTGGTCGCCACCGGGGCCTTGACACTGGCGTTGATACTCGGCTTCTCGGCCACCGTGCTCCGGCCCGTGGCCGACCCGCCGTCTCCGCCCGCTGCCGTGGACGACCTGCAATGGTGGATGCTCTCCGACGGTGCCCGCATCGGTTACACGCACACGGCTCCCGAGGCTCCCGCCCACGACCACCCGATCGTCTTCCTGCACGGCGGTCCCGGAGTGGCCGACCTGGCGGGCGACACTGCCTACTTCGGTCGCCTGGCCAGGGACGGCTACGACGTGTACGTGTACGACCAGCTCGGTACGGGCCACTCCTCCCGGCTGGCCGACCCTTCCGGCTACACGCTGGAGCGGTGGGCGGCCGACCTGGAGGAGATCCGCCGGCTCATCGGCGAAGAGAGGATGATCCTCGCCGCCCACTCCTGGGGGGCGAGGATCGCCGCCCGCTACCTGGAGCGGCACCCCGGGAAGGTGTCACAGCTCATCCTCTCCTCCCCGGGCGCCATCCCCGGTTCCGAGGACAGCAGCGGCGACCGGTTGGTGGACTCGCTTCCCGAAGACGACCGCCGGGAAGTCCTTTCTCTCATCCTCCATCCCCGGGTGCTCGCCAGCTACGGGCTCTTGCAGGTCAACCCCGCCGCCAGCCGTAGCCTCACATCCGACAGAGAGATCGACGCCCGGATGGACCGGGTCTACAACGCCAGCCGGCCGGCCTTCCATTGCCCCGGCGATGACCCGGGCCCGGAGCTGGGGAGTCTGGGGTTCTATGCATTCCAGTACCCGCAGTCGGCCGGGTCGCCCGCCGACCCCGACCTCCGTAGCTCGCTGTCGGGTCTTCCCGTTCCCACTCTCGTCCTGAAGGGGGAATGCGACTACCTGTCCTGGACCTCCGCCGTCGAGTACACCGAGATCCTTCCCGCTTCCATCCTCGTCTACATGGAGGACGCCGGCCACAACGCCTACCAGGATCGACCCGATGCCTTCCTCGCCTCGGTCCGTGCCTTCCTCCGGGGAGACGACATGATTCCCCTGGAGCGTCACGACACCTCGATGCCGGGCGGTTTCCGGGGACCGCCCTGAGAGGTCGGGCGGCGGGGTGAGACCGGGCGCGGGTACGAGGAGACCAGCGGGCGGACCCTTCTCGCCGGGGGACACTCAGGCCAGCTCGTAGGTGCCGATGAGAACGCCCTTGGTCGTCGTGACACTGTCGGCCAGCTTCAGCTCCAGGTGCGGCATGTCATCTGGGAAGAGGCGTCGGCCCGTTCCCAGCACAAGCGGGTGGATCATCAGGACGAAGCGGTCGATGAGGCGATGGGGGATGAGGGATCTCACCAGCTCTCCGCTTCCCAGGACGACCATTTCCCCTCCCTGCTGGTGCTTCAGCCTGGCCACCGCCTCGACGGCGTCCCCCTCCAGAAGCGTCGAGTTCTGCCAGGGGAGTGGCTCCCTGAGGGTGGTGGAGGCCACGTACTTGGCGGCGTGGTCGAGGACATCCTTGAACGGGTTCCCCTCCTGGTGGGGCCAGAAGGAGTGGAAGTCCTGGTAGGTGCGACGCCCGAACAGGAGAGGGGCTCCCGATGCCATTCCCCCTCCCATCGCCCGCGCCATGATCTCGTCACTGTTGGCCACTGCCCATCCCCCACGGTCGAAGCCATCGCGGGTGTCCTCGTCAGGTCTTCCCGGTGCCTGCATGACTCCGTCGAGCGAGAGGTGGTCCACCGCCACGAGTTCCATGAACACTCCTTGGACTAGACGGTCCAGTACCATATCGGAACGGAACCGTCTAGTACAATCCGGCGGATGCAATCCCCCAGCCATCCCGAGGGCGCGCAGCCTCCCTCCCGCCGCGATCGGAAGCGGAGCGCCATCCTGGAGGCGGCCGAGACGGTATTTCTCGACAATGGATATGTCGGCGCCAGCATGGACGAGATCGCTGCTCTCGCCGCGGTGTCCAAGCAGACCGTCTACAAGCATTTCGGGGACAAGGAGACCCTCTTCACGGAAGTGGTGACGACCATCGTCAACCGGGCCAGCGATCCCGTGCACGATGAGGTGCAGGAACTGGCGGGTACGGGAGACGTCGAAGCCGACCTCCGCGACCTGGCCCGTCGGCAACTGGAGCGGGTGATGACCTCAACGATCATGCGGCTGCGCCGCCTCGTCATCGGGGAGGTGAACCGGTTCCCCGAACTGGCCCGGACCTTCTACCAGAAGGGTCCCGGCCGCACCATCGCCACCCTGGCGGAGGCCCTCGAGGAGCTTTCCCGCCGGGGTGTCCTCCACATCGAGGATCCGGCTCTGGCCGCCGAGCATCTCAACTGGGCGTTCATGGCCACCCCTCTCCATCGGGCCATGTTCCTGGGAGAGGACGAGGTGTCGCCCGGTGACCTCGACCGCTACGCCCGGGAGGGCGTGACCCTGTTCATGGCCCGCTACGGACCGCTCAGTGCTGCCGATGACGGCACTCTCGACCGGTGACGACCCCGGTCTCCCTTAGGTGAGTCACGGGTCCAGCAACAGGGTCCCAATCCTCTAGGCGGACTCTCCCACGGTGACTGATGATTGGCAAAGACGACTGCTTCTTTGCCTCTATAAGGGGGAAGCTGTGGCGAGGACCGTCTTGGGGAAATGGGCAGCGGGATCGTTCGCTGCAAGTGTCATTCTCATGGCGACGCTGATCGTTGCCTACAACACAGACGCCCTCGACGTCCTGGGGCAGGGGACGGCAGGTGGTGTGATCCTGTGGGTGGTGGCGGCCATCGCCGCCGTCGTGACCCTCGTCGCCGGGGCCGTGGCCTGGTTGAGACTCGATGACCGCTCGATCGTGGTCATCCTGGCCGCGATCTACGCGGTTCTGACCACGGTGCTGCTGGCCATGGGTGCGGTCCCGCAGACCTAGGGCCTGACGGACGAGTTCAGGTGCCAGCGGGGTCTGGCGGGCCTTCGTGGAGCGACGATCCGTTACCGCCCAGGGAACCCCTCACAGCAGCAGGTAATAGCGCTCCGCCGGCAGGCTCACGAACCCTGCCTTCTTGTATGTGGCTCGGGCCGCGGCGTGGCCCGAGTCCCCTCCCGTCTCCACCACGGCCAGGTCCCTTCCCGCGCTGCGGATCTGGCTCACGGCATGCTGTGTGAGCGCAGTCCCGATGCCGCGTCCTTGCTGATCAGGGGCCACCGCCACCATGTAGATCTCACCATGTGATTCTCCGGTTGGCAGATCGACCGCCACGTATCCGGCTACCCCATCGGATGTCTCGGCGACTGAAACGTCGTAGGTGGACAGGGCCCGGCGGATGTCGGCTTCCTGGTAGCGGCGCCAGTCGTCGCTGAACAGATGGCGGAAGATCTCCGGTCCCACCAGCTCAGCCATCGAGTCGAAGACCGGCTCCCAGGCCCGAAGGGCCAGCTCGACGACGGGCTCCACGTCGTCAGGGCTGATCGGTCGGATGCTCAACATGGGTGCGTCTGTCTTGAAGGGTGTGTTCGAGTCCATCCCCCCGGAGACCGGCTCGGGTTCAGGATCGGCGAGGGTCTGCCAAGGGTAGCCGGGCATTCCACCACGTTGCTGGCGACCCGGTTGACCGGCTATGACTAGCCCCTGGTGGTGGCGCGCTCTCGGGGGCGTCGTTCGCGGAGCTGATCCTCACCCTGGTCGCAGTCCGGGCTCGGCACCGAGGAGCCCCTTGAGCGTGACGGTATCGGATCTCGGAGCGGCCTCGTCCCGCTGTGACATTCGACTCTGGCGCCGCTCCCGGGTGGAGGGGAGGATCGGTGGTGGATCGAGAGGTGGCGATGGCCCAGCACGACTTTCCCATCCGAAAGCGACGAGAGCGCCGGGACC
>JBKHJQ010000055.1:0-10291 GCA_046538055.1 Actinomycetota bacterium | reverse complement strand
GGTCCGCCCCTCCGGCATGGAGATCGAAGCCGTCTCCCAGATACTGGCGGGACATGGCCGAGCACTCGATGTGCCAGCCCGGCCGGCCCGGGCCCCAGGGGGAGTCCCAGGTCGGCTCCCCGGGCTTGGCCCCCTTCCACAACGCGAAGTCCAGGGGATCGCGCTTGGCTTCGTTGGGCTCGATCCGTGTCCCGGAACGCATCTCTTCCAGGTCCCGGCGCGAGAGCTTCCCGTAATCCTCGTCGGCTCGGACCGAGAAATAGACATCCTCTCCCTCCTGATAGGCGAAGCCCCGCTTCAGGAGGGCCGCAATGAGCTCCTGCATCTGGGAGATGTGCTCGGTGGCCCGCGGTTCGACATCCGGATCGGTCGCTCCCAACCGGCGATAGCCTTCCGAGAAGCTCTTCTCCATACGGCGGGCGTAAGAGCCGATATCCTCTCCTGCCTCCGCCGCCTTCTCGATGATCTTGTCCTCTACATCGGTGACATTGCGGACGAAGGTCACGTCGTAGCCGCGCCACTGCAGATAGCGGCGCATAACGTCAAAAGCGACCGCCGAACGTCCGTGACCCACGTGGGGGGCGCTCTGCACAGTGGGCCCGCACACGTAGAAGCCGACCTTTCCCTCCTCCCGGGGAATGAAATCGACCAGAGCGCGCTCCAGTGTGCTGTACAGACGGATCATGATCGCGATTGTACGGCCCAGGCGCCGCGGGTTGGTAGTCGCCCTGTCGCAGCCTGTTTCGGTCGATCTCCGGGCTTCTCTGGTACGAAACGGGGCGTTTCGCGCCCCGTTTTGGTCATAAAAATCAATCCAGGGAGCGGAGGAGGGTTACGGCGGTGACGGCGATGCCCTCGTCCCGGCCGGTGAAGCCCAGGCCGTCTGTGGTGGTCGCCTTGACCGATACCGACTCCGGTTCCGCCACTCCCAGGCAGTCGGCCAGGTTGTCCCGCATATCCTTGCGGTGGGGGGAGATCAGCACCGTCTCCGCCACCACGGTCACGTCGCATCCCGCCACGTACCAGCCGGCGCCGTGGGCGGCCATGGCTGCCTCCCGCACCATCTCCATCGAGTCGGCCCCTTCCCAGCGCGGATCGTCGGAGGGGAAGAACTCCCCGATATCGCCCAGACCGGAGGCTCCCAGCACCGCATCCACCACGGCATGGGCAACGGCGTCACCGTCGGACGTGGCCGCCAGGCCGCGGGTGCCGTCCACCTCCACCCCCGCCAGGATCAGCGGCGGCTCATCGTCGAAGCGATGAACGTCATAGCCCCAGCCGACCCGGGCGTCGGTGCCGAGGTACATGGCGGTGGCTCTACCTCACTCCTCGGGCGGCTCGACCACCGGCAGGGCCCGGTCGAGCCGCTTGGTGGCCTCTTCCTCCTCGATCTCGAGGGAGAACGCCAGCTCCGAGGTGAGGGTGAGGCGAGCCTTGGAGAGCATCCGCTTGAGGGCGGGACTGATGCCCTTCGTCTGCTGGGCGAAGGTGAGGTCCCGCACCACCTCGGCCACCTGGAAGATGTCACCCGACGTCATCTTCTCGTTGAGTACCTTGTACCAGCGGCTCCAGTTGGACCCCGCCTCCTCCGGCTCTTCCTTCAAGGACTTGAGCACGTTGCGGGCGGCCGTCTTGGTGATGACGGGCCGGATCACGTCCTCCATGGCGTCGATCGGCACCATGACCGTGAGCTGCTCGGTGGCGATGTCCAGCACGTAGTAGTCGCGCTTCTCGCCGTTGAACTCCTGCTTTACCTTCTTGGCGATGGTCGCCGCCCCGTGCTGGGGATGCACGACCTTGTCGCCGACCGAATACTTCGCTTTCTTCGCCATGAGACTCGGAGTTTGTTCCTCGGTGGGGGACCTTGGGCAGCCCACCTCCCGGAAAGGCTGCGACCGGCGGAGTCTACTGCGGAGCGCCGCTCAATCCAGATCGGGGTCCCACGACTGGGAAGCGGCCAGGATCCTGTCGAAGAAAGTGCGGAGCTGGGCTGCCCGGGCTGCGCCGATCCCCTCGACTTCCTCCAGCTGCCCGGGGGTGGCACGGAGGAGCCGGTCGAAACTGCGAAAGTGGGACACCAGCTCGTCCCGGACGTGGTCGGGCAGCCTGCCCACCTTGGCGAGGAGGCGGTAGCCCCGGGGGGTGGCAGTGTCGTCCAGCTCGCTGAGGCCCACGGCCTTGCCCACCTTGCTCGGGTCCTCCAGGTCCGCCCCGCTCAGGTCGATGAGGGCGTTCGTCGCCCTGGAGATGGTCGATTCCCGGCGGGGACGGACGTAGTCCATCAGGGTCACCTCCCGGATGTGCTCCACGCCCCGGACCATGTCGGCGAGCTGGACCCACATCAGGCCCCCTTCGTCTCCCAGGCTCACCGTCTCCTGTTCGATGGTGACTCCTACCCGCCGGACCAGCTCGGTGCGCTGCAGGAGGGTGGCCACGGGCCGGTAGGTGGCCAGCCCCGTCACCTCCAGCATCGTCAGCCGGTTCTCGGCGTCGTCCAGGCGGCGCCGGAGGCGATCCAGTGTCTGGAGATCCTGGTTGACCCGGGCCGCCACCTCGGTGGGACGGTCCAGCTGGACCTTCTGCCCGTCGTAGTAGAGGGTGACGACGTTGCGTCCCTCGCTCACCGCCACCACCGGGCGTTTGGTCTGGATGGCCATCCGATCCGCGGTCCGATGGCGGGACCCGGTTTCGTCGGTGGGGATGGTCCCATCCGGCACGAAATGGACGTTGGCGTACATGATCCGGTCCAGGTTGTCGTCCAGGATGATCCCCCCGTCCATCTTGGCCAGCTCCGCCAGCCGGGCCGGGGTGAACAGGGCGCCGTCGAGCTTGAACCCGCCCGAGCTGGCTTCCTCCACCTCGGGCCCGAAGCCCAGCACTATCAGGGCACCCTTGCCTCCCTGGATGATCCTCTCCAGCGCCTGGCGCATGGGCGTGCCGGGAGCAAGCCTCTCCAGGATCTCGTAGATCGACGGGGTCTCGGCCACGTGTCGCAGGCTATCAGGTCCGCCCGGGGAGGGGACTTCCCACCAGGCCGGCTTCTGCCAGGGCAGTCTGGAGCCTGAGGCTGCGGCGACCGTCGGGGGCGATGATCCGCTCCAGACCCACCCTCTCTGCCTCCTGACGACGGCGTGCCTCGTACGCCACCTGACGAACCTCCCCTGCCAGGCCCACCTCACCCCACGCCGCCACCGGACCGAGAGGGACGTCGAGAAGGGAGGACGCCATGGCCAGAGCAATGGGCAGGTCGCAACCCGGCTCGGTGACCCGCCAGCCGCCCACCACGTTCACGTAGACGTCGCAGCCGGAGGCGAACACCTCCCCGTGGCGGGCCAGCACCGCCAGCAGTTGGTGGACCCGGGCCGGCTCCACCCCCCGCACGGATCGTCGGGGTTGGGGGTTCTGGGTCGAGTAGGTGAGGGCCTGTATCTCCACCAGCACCGAGCGGCGGCCCTCCACGGCCGGGAAGGCGATCGTCCCGGGGACGCTGGACTCCCAGTCGGAGAGGAACGCCTTGGAAGGGTCGGCCACCTCCACCAACCCGTCCGCGGTCATCTCGAACACCCCCACCATGTGGGTCGCCCCGAAGCGGTTCTTGAGGCAGCGGAGGGCGCGCACCCCCCGATCCTGGTCTCCTTCCAGGTAGAGCACGACATCCACCATGTGCTCCAGCAGCTTGGGCCCGGCGATGCCCCCGTCCTTTGTGACGTGGCCGACCAGGACCGTGGCCACCCCCCGGTCCTTGGCGAAGCGGATGAGGCGGGCGGCACTCTCCCTTATCTGGCTGACACCGCCCGGGGAGCCGGTGGTGTCGGAGGTACCCACGGTCTGGATGGAGTCGACGACCATGAGGTCGGGAACGGGGTCCTCGGCCGTGGCCAGCACCCGGTCGACGTCGTCTTCGGCTACCAGGGAAATGTCGGGGGCGGTGATGGCGAGCCGCTCCGCCCGCATCGCCACCTGCTGGACCGATTCCTCGGCCGAGACCATCAGGACCTTTCGTCCCTTCCCGGCAAAGGCTCCCGCCGCCTGGAGCAAGAGCGTGGACTTGCCTACTCCCGGCTCGCCTCCCAGCAGCATGACCGATCCCCCCACCAGGCCCCCGCCCAGGACCCGGTCGAACTCGCCGATACCCAGGGGAACGTGGGAGGCGTCGGCCGATCCGGCTCCGTCGAGGGTGACGGTGCGAGCGGGCTGGGCCGCACGGGAGCTCCGCTGGGACGGCGTGGGCAGGTCCTCCACCAGCGGCTGCTGGACGAGGCATTGGGGGCAGAAGCCCATCCACTTGCCCGACCGGCTCCCGCAGTGTTCACATCTGAATGCCATGGGGCTCGCATCTGAAGGCCATGGGGAGCATCGTATCGGAGGGCACCGACAGGAACGGTCAGCTCCGCCGACCTCCGTGGCGGAGCACCAGCCAGACGATCAGGGCCACGACTCCTGCCAGGAGGAGAACGCCCACGACGATGGATCCGGCCGTCCATGGCTCGGCTGTGATGACCTGCGATTGCGACACGACGTGGCACAATAACGCTCGGAGCGGCGGTCGGATGTCCGATCGCGCCTCCCGGAACCTGGAAGGAGGACAGTGGCAAGGCACGTCTGCCCCAGCTGCGGAGCGACCGTGACCGGGGACGAGCAATTCTGCCCGACCTGCGGAACGTTCCTCCAGCACGAGGAGGAGATGCCGGTCGAGGACGAGTACGAGACCTTCGAGCTGGGGTCGGGCCCACCACCCGCCCCCGGGGGTCCCGTCCTCTGCCCGTCCTGTGGAGCCGAGAACTCACCCACCAACCGGCACTGTGAGGAGTGCGGGGCCCGCCTCGCCCAGGGCCCCCTCCCCGCCGCTCCCCGACCGGCGGTGCAGGCTACCGCCGGGGTGAGAGCGGTGATCGCCATCGGCGGGCTGCTCCTGGGGGTGATCATCATCGCCCTCCTGTTCCAGCTCTTCGGAGGCGATGACACCAGCCCCGACACGACTCCTGTGGCCACGGCCACCACCGCCACCACCTTCCAGGTCGACGAGCCGGAGGTGCTGGATCCTCTCGATGTCACCTGCTCGGAGGACGGTCTGGGTGAGTTCGTGTGCCAGAACCTGACCGACGGCGCCGACTCCCTCTACCAGGTCAACTGGGAGGAGCTGGAGGCGGCCGGGGAGACGCTGACGATCACCATCCGCTTCCGTTCGGCGGTAGCGATCTCGCGCATCGACTGGACGAACATCACCAACAACGACACCCGCTTCCAGCGCAACTACAAGGCGCGGGCCCTCACCATCACCTCCGATGACAGCCTGTCCGACACTCAGATCGACCTCCAGAACATCCCCGGCACCCAGCAGGTCGAGTTCACCTCCCTCAACACCCATCAGGTGACGATCGAGGTGCAGAGCGCTTGGCCGGCCCAGCTCATCGACGGACAGGTCTTCGAGGAGATCGCCATCGACGAGATCGAGGTGATCGGCCGCCCCGCCGCCAACGGCGCAGCCGGAACCACGACCACCGCTCCCGGGGATACCACGGACACGACCGCCCCCAGTGACACGACGGAGACCACCGCCGGCTGAAGACGGGTTCTGACTTCGGGGTACTGGGTTCTGGGTTACGGGCCAATGCCCCGATGAGTACTCAGCACTCAGAACTCATGACTCACTACCGCCGGCACGAGAGGCCCGCACTCGACGGACCCCGCCTTCGCTACTCCTTGATGTAGGCCTGGCCGTTGAAGGCGGGGGGTCGGGATCGACCCACCAAGCCCGCCACCACGATGATGGTTATGAGATAGGGGGCCATAAGCAGGAACTCGGAGGGTATCCCGGTGTCGAGGATGGCCAGCTTCACCTGCAGGGAGTCGGCGAAGCCGAATACCAGTGCAGCCGAGAGTGCCCCCACCGGGTGCCAGCGCCCGAAGATCATGGCGGCCAGCCCGATGAAGCCGCGGCCCGCGGTCATGTTCTCGTTGAACGCCCCAACCGAACCGAGAGTGAAGTAGGCGCCACCGAAACCGGCGATCATCCCGCCCATGAAGACGTTCAGGTAGCGCATCCGGTAGACATTGATGCCCAGCGTGTCCGCCGCCTTGGGGTGCTCTCCCACCGAGCGGGCACGCAGTCCCCACTGCGTGCGGAACAGCCCGTAGGTGATGGCGATGACGAGCAGGAACAGTATGTACACGAACAGGTTCTGGTTGAAGAAGATCCCTCCGATGATGGGAATGTCGGACAGGACGGGGATGGCTATCCGCCGCAGGACGCCGGGGCTGTTGGTGCCGGCCGGGTCCTGGACCATGACCTGGGCGGTGACAAACGACGTGAGGCCCAGGGCGAAGATGTTGATGACCACCCCGGCGATGATGTGATCGACCCGGTACCGCACGGTGAGGACGGCCAGGCCCAGTCCCAGGAGCCCCCCCGAGAGAGTGGCCGCCAGGACCCCCAGCCACGGGTTCCCCAGGGTGCCTACCAGGGCACCCATGAACGCCCCCATCAGCAGCATCCCCTCGATGCCGATGTTGATAACCGCCACCCGCTCGCACATCACACCCGAAAGAGCGCCGAAGGCGATGGGGGTGGCGGCCGCCACCGTCGTCTGGAGCATCCCCACCAGGCTGAACGACCCTCCGGCCGCCGCCCATCCCAGGAACGAGATGGCCAGCAGCACCAATGCCACGGCCAGGAGGACATTCGTCCACTTCCCCAGGCCCTTGATCAGCTCCACCCCGCCCAGGAAGGCGAAGACGATGGTGGTGAACAGCCCCAGCCCGGCGGCCGGGAGGGAGATGTCGATCTCCCCGGGTGCGCCCAGACGGAAGACGGCATCGCCTTCCACTCCCCGGACGAAGAACCACCACACGCCCACAGCCATGATCAGGTAGAGGATTCCCAGGATGCGGGCGCGCCGTACCTCGGCGGGGAGGCGTACCAGGCGGGCCCGGGACGTGGTGGCGGTCACTGGCCCCACCCCCGGGTGATCTGGCCGGCGGCCCGTCCGCCCCGGACCCGGTAGATGGCCCGGACCAGGGCGGGGGCGGCGATGAAGACTATGACGAGCGCCTGCACGATCGTGATCAGGTCGATGCCCACCCCGCTCTGAGCCTGCATGGTCCGACCCCCGGCCCGCAGGGCCCCGAAGAGGAGGCCGGCCAGGACCACCCCGCCGGGGTGGGATCTCCCCAGCAGCGCCAGGGCGATGGCGTCGAAGCCGATGTTGGAGGTGAAGCCGGGGGAGACGTTCCCCAGCACGCCCAGCGACTCGTTCGCTCCCCCCAGGCCGCCCAGACCGCCGGCCACGCCCATCACCAGGAAGAGGCTCCAGCCCACGCTCATGCCTCCGTACTTGGCGGCGCCGGGGTTGGCTCCCACGGCCCGGAACTCGAATCCGATGGTGGAGCGATACAGGATCCACCACACCACCCACGCCGCCGCGATCGCCACGACGAATCCCAGGTTGACCCTCAGGCCCGAGGCTCCGGGCACCGGTACCCAGGTGAGGATCCGGGGAAGGCGGGCGGTGGCTTCCACCGTCTTGGAGATGGGGTCGAAGCGGCCCTCCAGCTGGATGAAGGGAACCTTGAGGAGGAAATTCAGCAGATTGAAGGCGATGAAGTTCAGCATGATGGTGCTGATCACCTCATGGGCGCCGGTGCGGGCCTTCAGGAGGCCGGGGATACCTCCCCACATGGCTCCGCCCAGGATCCCCGCCGCCAGGGCCAGGGGCAGGTGGATGATGATGGGCAGGCCGGTGAGGGAGAAACCCACGATCACGGCGGTGAGGCCGCCGATGACCATCTGGCCCTCCGCCCCGATGTTGAACAAGCCCGCCTGGAAGCCGATGGCCACCGACAGCCCGGCCAGGATGAGGGGAGAGGAGCTGGTGAGCGTCTCGGAGATGGATCGCCAGCCCAGCAAGGACCCGCGCAGCATCGCCGAGTAGGCTTCGGGGATGGCCCCGGGCCCGTCGGTGACGGCGATGATCAGCGCCCCGATTATGAGAGCGGAGAGGACCGCCAGCAGCGGAACCAGGACGAGGGAGCGCCAGTCGAGGTTGCGGGGGGCCAGCCGCTCGAAGAGGCTCCCTTCCTTCGACCCCCGGGAAACCGCCGCGTCCCGGTCCTGGATCTCTTCCTCGGTGGGTACCGGCTCGTCGTTCATGCGGTCTCTCCCGCCATAAAGAGCCCCAGCTGGGACGTGGTGGTCTCCGCGGGAGTGGTCTCGGCCACGATCCGGCCGCGGTACATGACGAGGATCCGGTCGGACAGGGCCATGATCTCGTCCAGCTCGGAGGAGACGATCAGAACCGCAGTCCGCTCCTCTCTCTCCTCCACGATCCTCTGGTGGATGTACTCGATGGAACCGACATCGATGCCCCGGGTGGGCTGGGACCCGATGATCAGCTTCAGATCACGGGAGAACTCCCGGGCCACGATGAGCTTCTGCTGGTTGCCGCCGGAGAGGTGGGACACGGTGGTGTCGACGGAGGGTGTGCGGACGTCGTATTCCTCCACCAGCCTCTGGGCCACCCGGCGGGCGGCGGGCCAGTCCATCCGGATCCCCCGGCTGAAAGGCGGGTCGTAGTAGGAGTCGAGAACGATGTTCTCGGTCACGTCGAAGCTGAGGATCAGCCCCGACCTCTGACGGTCCTCGGGCACATGCGCCACCGCCGCCTTGTGCATGCGGCGGGGCTTGGCCAGGGTCATGTCCTCGTCGAAGATGGTCACATCGCCGGCCAGCGGGTCGCGGAGACCCGTGAGCGCCTCCACCAGCTCGGTCTGGCCGTTGCCCTGCACGCCGGCGATGCCCACTATCTCCCCGGCCCGGACGTCGAAGCTGACCCCGTCGACGGCGTAGTGGCCCCGGTCGTCCACCACCACCAGGGAATCCACCGACAGCACCCTCTCCCCCGGCTGGGCCTCGGCCTTGTCCACCTTCAGATCGACGGGGCGGCCCACCATCATGTCCGCCAGCTCCTGGTTGGTGACCTCGCCGGGCAGCTTGTCACCCACCACCTGGCCGCGGCGCAGGACCGCGATCCGGTCTGCGATCTCGAGGACCTCACCCAGCTTGTGGGTGATGAAGATGATGCCCTTGCCCGACTCCTTGAGGGTGCGGACGATCTCGAAGAACTCGTCCACCTCCTGGGGAGTGAGGACGGCGGTGGGCTCGTCGAAGACGATTATCTCCGCCTCCCGGTAGAGGACCTTGATGATCTCGACGCGCTGCTGCACCCCTACCGGGAGGTCCTCGATGATGGCGGTCGGATCCACCGCCAGGCCGTACTCGTCGGACATCTCCTGGACCCGGCGGCGCGCATTGGCGAAGTCGACCCGGCCCAGGCCCATCGTCGGCTCCGAACCCAGCACCACATTCTCGGTGACGTTGAATACCGGCACCAGCATGAAGTGCTGGTGGACCATTCCGATCCCGGCGGCGATGGCATCGCCCGGCCCGTCGAAGAGGACGGGCTTGCGGTCGACGCGAATCTCGCCCTCGTCGGCGTGGTACAGGCCGTACAGGATGTTCATGAGCGTGGTCTTGCCGGCGCCGTTCTCTCCCAGCAGGCCCACGATCTCCCCCGATTCCACGGAGAGATCGACAGAGTCGTTGGCCACGACCCCGGGAAAGCGCTTGGTTATGCCGCTCAGCTCCAGCTTCACGCAACCTCCACCGGCTCAACACCCCGGACCATGGACGGCGAGCATAGCCTCGGCGCGTCCTGCTCCGGGGTCAGGCAGCCGATCTGGGTGGGGCCCCGCTGCATGCGGGGCCCCACCATCGGTCGGTATCAGCCTTCGGCCATGTCGGAGGCCACCAGCTCACCGGAGATGAGCTGCTCCTGGAGACCCTCGACCTCATCCACCAGTGCCTGGTCGACACTGTCGTCGATGGGGCCCAGGCCCACGCCTTCCTCCTGGATGCCGAAGTTCTGGGTGCCGCCTTCGTAGTTGCCGTTCACCATCGCATCGATGGTGTCGTAGACGGCCACGTCGAGGCCCTTCAACACCGAGGTGAGGACGACGTCCTCGTACTGGGGCACGGTCTCCTTCCAGTCGGCGTCCACGCCGATGATCCAGATTCCGCCCACTTCCTGGGCGAGAGCGGCCGAGCCCTGGCCGACCGGGCCGGCCACCGGGAGGACGATGTCGGCACCCTCGTCGATGAACGACTGGGTGACGTTGCGGCCGTTCTCCAGGCTCTCGAAGTCGCCGGTGAACACGCCGGTCTCCTCCTCGGGGTTCCATCCCAGGACCTGGATATCGGCGTCGTTCTGCTGGTTGTAGTAGCGAACTCCGTAGA
>JBKHJQ010000054.1:0-10292 GCA_046538055.1 Actinomycetota bacterium | reverse complement strand
GGGCCCGGCCCCGGACCGAGGCGGCCCGGGCCGCGTCGCGCACCCTCAGCGCCCTGCGAGGCCCCGAACCTCACTCGGCATGGCGGGAGATCGCCTCCCTCCAGGCGCCCGACCCCGAACAGGCCCGCCTCGTGCTGGGGTGCCTGGCCGCGGTTCGCCACGCTCTGGTGGTCCGGGGGGCGGTGACCTGGCCGGAACTGGGATGGCACCTGGAGCCCCGTCGCATCCGGCGCATCCTCTCGGGTGGTTCGGTCACCAAGCGGCAGCGGATCGGATTCGACCGCTGGGAGCCCTTCAATGCCGCCGTGGTGGCTGCCGAGGGTCGCCTGGCCCGGGGCGTCGCCTCCGCACCCGGGGTGGGTTGCGGCCGGATGTGCTGGATCTCTCGCCAACGGGACATGGAGAGGTTCCGGCCCCGGGACGTGGTGGTCGCTCCCCATCCCACCCCCGACCTGGCCGCCCTCCTGTGGGACGCGGCAGGCGTCGTCACCACCGGAGGCAGCCCTGCCGCCCATCTCTTCGAGTCGGCCCGGGCGCTGGCGATCCCGGCGGTCTCGGGAGTGCACCTGGACGAGGTCGTGGGTGGGAACCCGGCGGAGAGCCAGGACCTGGCCATGGCGGTGGACGGGTCGGCTGGAACCCTGTTCGTAACCGAGTGGTGAAGGAGGAGAAGATGAGTGAGACGATCGGAGTAGTGGGACTGGGGGTCATGGGCTCGGCGATGTCCGGCCACCTGATCGACGCCGGATTCACCGTCTGGGGATACGACGTCGATCCCGACCGGATGGCGTCCTTTGCCGAGCGCGGTGGGCGGCCCGCCGACTCGGCCCGGCACGTGGCCGAGAGCTCCACTCTCGTTCTCGTGTCCATCCCGTCCGTTCAGTCCCTGGAGGACGTCACCTCCGAGCTGGTGGCGGGAGCCCACGACGGCCTGCTGGCCCTGGAGATGGGGACCCTCCCGTTGAGTGCCAAGCAGGAGGCTCGGGAGCGTCTGGCCGCGGCGGGGGTGGAGCTGATGGACGTTCCGCTCAGCGGAACCGGCCTGCAGGCAGCGGACGCCACCTTGGTCGTCTTCGCCTCCGGGAGCGAGGAGGGATACAACCGGGCCCGTCCGGTTTTCGAGGTGATCGGCCGCAGCTCCTATCACCTGGGCGAGTTCGGGACGGGGTCGGTGATGAAGTACATCGCCAACCTCCTGGTGGCGGTCCACAACCTGGCCACGGCGGAAGCCCATGCCCTGGGCATAGCGGCCGGGCTGGACCCGGCCCTGGTGCAGAGGGTGATGAGCGACGGCGTGGGCGCATCCAAGATCCTCGACATCCGGGGCCCGATGATGGTGGCCGACACCTACGACCCGCCGTCGGCTCGCCTGGACATAATCTTGAAGGACGCGGGGATCATCTCCCAGTATGCCCGCTCCGTGGGAGCCCCCACTCCCCTCCTGGATGCGGCGATACCGGTCTACGAGGACTCGAAGGCCGCCGGTCTGGGTGACCTGGATGCGGCGGCTCTTTGCCGCCGCCTGGAGCAGTTGGGGCATCTCACACGCCGCGGCTGACCGTCAGGCGCAGCGGGTTATCCCGGTCGGGTAGCCCTGGGTCACTTGCGGGCCCTCGGCGGTGATCCACACCGAGTTCCCCACCTGCACACCGGCCTTCCCGTCCACCACATTGGGCTGGACCACCACCAGGGCTCCCTCCGGATAGGCCCAGCCGTCGGGATGGGTGGCGCCCCGGGAGGCCCGCGTCCGGATGATGGGAGGCAGGTAGGCCCCCCCGAACCCGTGCACCAGGTCATCCCAGATGCCGAGTCCCGCCGCCTCCACCCGGTCCGCTTCGTCCAGGATCTCCCCCACGGTGACACCCGGCCGCAAACGCCCCAGGATCGCCTCGTACACCTCCTCCGCCACCTCGTGGAGGTGGCGATACCGGGGAGTGGGGTCGGCGCCCAGGGTGAACGTGCGCAGTATCTGGCCGGCGTAGCCCCAGAACGTGGTGCTTATCTCGGTCACGAAGACGTCGCCCTCCTCCAGGAGCCGGTCCGGGTGGTACTGGTGGGGGACCTGTACCCGGGGGTCGTCCATCGGGGTCGTGAGGCTGAAGTGGATCAGGTTCACGCCCCCCTCCCCCAGGTAGACGGACTCGACGATCCGGGCCACGTCCCGTTCGTTGAGCCCGGGCCGAAGCTCCGCCGCCAGGGCCTCCACGGCCGCATCGTTCATGCGCGAGGCCACCCGGGTGAACCTCATCTCCTCCTCCGACTTGACCAGCCGGAAGGAGCGATAGTCGTCGTTGAGGTTCTGGTAGTCGGGACCGCCCGGTCGCCGGATTATCTCCAGGTCGTCGTGGGGGATGGCTCCGATCAGGCCCACCCGCCGGCATCCCCGGAGACGGTCGGCCACCGTCTGGGCCTGATCGGCCGGCGTGTCGCCCCCGTATGTGACCCGCGGCAGCACCGTGATCCGCTCGGCGTCGGGCAGGTGGTTCCAGAGCCGGACCACCAGCTCCGGCTCCTCGTCCGGGCGGAATACGGCGTAGGACATCACCTGAGGAGGCCAGTTGGTGAAGAACTGGACCGAGGTCTCCAAAGGCCCCGTGGGGCCCCCCACCAGCACCGCATCCACGTCCCGGGCGGACATGAGGTCATGGAGCCAGCCGTGGCGCCTGTCCATCTCCGCCGGTGAGTAGCGGGGGAACCCCTCGCGATGGGCGATCTCCGACTGGCCGAAGCGGGAGCCGTCGTGGGTCATGACCCGGGGGAGGCCGGGATCCTCGCCACCGGGTTATCGTCCTCCATCGAGGAGGTGCGCAAATGGCGACGATGGAAGCGGCCGGTATCGAGCTGGCCTACACACGACAGGGAGAGGGAGATCCGGTGATGCTCCTGGCCGGTCTGGGAGGCCAGGGAAGGGGATGGGGCGCCCAGATCGAGAGGTTCGGCGGCGACTACGACGTCGTGGTCCCCGACCATCCCGGCACAGGCGGCTCGGGCACTCCCGAAGCGCTCACCCTGGAGCACCACGCCCGGTCCATGGCCGAGCTCATCCGGGGCCTGGGAATGGGCCCCACTCACCTCGTGGGCTCCTCCACCGGCGGGGCCATCGCCCAGATCATGGCGCTGGATCACCCCGACACGGTGCGCAGCATCGCCCTGGTCTCCTCCTGGGCGCGGGCCGACGACTTCTTCCGCCACCAGTTCGCCGTCCGCAAGGAGGTTCTCCGCCGGCTGGGAACCGAAGCGTACGCCGCGGCCTCGGCCCTCTTCCTCTTCTCGCCCACCTTCTTCCGCCACCACTACCCCGTGGTGAGAGACTGGCAGGAGTCCGCCTCCCGGGGCGACGCCACTGTCATGGAGCAGCGGATAGACATGATCCTCCGGCACGACCAACTCGACCGTCTGAGGGACGTGACCGCGCCCACGCTGGTGCTGGTGGGATCCCAGGACGGATGCACCCCGCCGTACCTCTCCCGGGAGCTGGCAGAGGCGATACCTGGAGCGGAGCAAGCGGTGATCGAGGGAGGGCACCTGATCTACAAGGAGGCCGAGTCCGAGTTCTACGGGGTGGTGAGCGAGTTCATCGCCCGTCACTGAGCTCCCCGAAGGGAGGTCACGTGTTGGGAGCCCAGGTGCACTGGTCGTCGCTCACCCACACCGTGGGGGTGGGAGGCGCTGGGACCCACAGCTCGATGAACACGAAGTTGGCGTCGGAGCGATTCTCGAACCGGTGCACCTCATTCTCCTCCAGCATCACCACATCGCCGCCCCCCAGCTTCAGCTCCTCGGTGTCGACGTGGAGGATCCCCTCCCCCTCCAGGATGAAGAAGAAATGCTTGCAGTCGGGGTGGCTGTGGGCGGCGGAGGTGTCACCCGGGTGGTAGGTGATGCGGTCCGCCTTCAGGTCGGTGGTGGGGAAGATGTCGGAGGTGACCAGGTCGACCCGGTCGCGGGTATCACGGGTGGAGTGGAGACGGGGGAGCTCCCCGCTCTTGAGTAGGTGCGCCATCAGGGGATCGTAGACCTCCCCGCCCGTTTCAGCAATCGATTGTGGACACCGGTAGAGTGGAGGCCTATGAGCCTGCGGGTGATCCGCCCCTCCGATCGCGTGAAAGACACCGCCAGCGGCGCCATGGGGAGGGAGGCGGCCATATCGGCTGGCCTGACCGGCTCCCGCCTGCTGTGGATGGGCTATGTGGAGCTGGCCCCGGGGACGCGCTCGGCCCATCACCACCACGGCGAATCCGAGAGCGCCATCTACATCATCTCCGGCCGGGCCCGCTTCCTGACCGGTGATCGCCTCGAGGAGGCGCACGACGCCTCCCAGGGCGACTTCGTGTGGGTGCCACCCCACCTCCGGCACGTGGAGATGAACCTGTCCGGGGATGAGCCGGTGCGCATGGTGGTGGCCCGCTCCACCCAGGAGGCGATCGTCGTGAACCTGCCCGATCCCGATGAGATGGAGGTCGCGCCGTGAGTGGCGACCATCCCCACATGCAGGATTTCGAGGGTCATGTCACGGCCGTCGCCTCCGACCTGGAGTACTTCCGCCGCAAGCGGATCGAGCCCCGGGTCCTCCACTACCTACGGAGGGGAATCATCGCCTGGACGGACCTGTTCCGTGCCCACGACCAGATCGGCCTGCCCTCCCGGCCCTCCCCTCCCGCCGACCTGGAGCCCCGCATCCGGGCGCTGGAGGACTCCCTGGACGAGCTGATCCTCTCGATCTCCACCGCCACGAACGGGATCCGACTGGCCAACCACGCCGTCGCCATCGACGACAACCGCAGGGAGAGGGGCGACTACGACCAGTTCTTTCGCCTCCCCGTCCGCACCTATGACGGCGACCTGGAAGGCCGCATCACCGCATTGGAGGAGGCGATCACCGACACGGCTCACCTGGTCGCCGCCTTCACCCGGGCCCTGGTGGAGGCAGGGGAGGTGACGACGGACGCACTGGAGGAGAACCGGCGCCGGCTGAGCGAACTGGGGCACCGCAACGGGGCCCGGATCGTGGCCCGGGCCTGGGTGGACCCCGACTTCAAACAGAGGCTCTTGGAGACAGGACGGGAGGCGGTGCGGGAACTGGACATACCTCCCGGACGGCTGGGGAAGCTGGGAGTGGCCGAGAATACGGACGAATCCCACAACATCGTCGTGTGCACGCTCTGCTCCTGCTATCCCCACGACCTCCTGGGAAACCCTCCCTGGTGGTACCGGACCGACGAGTACAAGCAACGCATCGTCACCGATCCCCGCTCCACCATCGCCGACATGTTCGGCCTGGAGATACCGCCCGACCGCAAGGTGGTGGTGCACGACTCGACCTCCGATGTGCGCTGGATGGTGCTGCCCCGCCGTCCGGAGGGGACCGAGGGGATGTCGGAGGAGGAGCTGTCCGAGCTGGTGACGGCGGAGAGCCTGGTGGGAAGCGCCGAGATCCCCCCACCCCGATGAGCGACGCCCGCTTCTCGGTGGGTGATCGGGTCCGGGTCCTCCCCGCGGCCGAGGGGGGCAACCCCCGCACCCCCGCCTACGTCAAGGAGCGCACCGGCGTGGTCACCGACTACCACGGGGTGATAGTCAACCCTCTCGACCATCACGACACCTATCCGCCCCTCTACTCGGTGACGTTCCGGGTACCGGACCTGGCGGGCCCGCCGGGTCCGGACCTGGTGGTCGTGGACCTCCACGACGAGTGGCTGGAGCGGGCATGACCCGTGCCTGGAGGGCTGGACGACCCACCCTCAGGGCGGGTGCTCTATCGTTTGTGCGACCCGACCAGGAGAGACTGTGACCCTCGACCCCCAGCATGTGACCATCACCCAGCCGGTCCCCGGTTCCGACGTACCCGTGGAGCTGAGCTACATCGAGGTCTGGGACGGGCTCTACGCTCCCATCGGCCTGCGGGTGCCGCCCGGGGACGGGCCCCACCCCCTGGTGCTGCTGGCCTCCGGGAACGGAGGAGGGGGCATGGCCTGGATCCTCGACGCCGTCGCCAACCGCGGCTACATCATGGAACGGCTGCTGGAGCGCGGCTACGCCTGCGCCTGGATCAGGTACCGGACCGAGGTGGAGCTGGGGTACGAGAACGGAGGGCGGCTCATCCGGGACATGCGGCAGGGTCGGGAGCTGTTCAACCGCTCCCCCCTGGAGTACGAGGACGAGATCGCCATCCTCGAGTATCTGGCGGGCCGGCCCCGCTTCGACGCCGGACGGGTGGGCCTGATCGGGATGAGCCACGGAGGGGAGATGGTCCTCAAGATCACCTCCGAGTTCGGTGGGGTGGCGGCGGCGGTGGCCTCCGAGCCCGCCGCCCACGAGTTCCTGGCCCTGGAGCCCGACAACACCGCCTTCGTGGATCCGGACACCGGCCTGCGCAACATCGAGGAGATGCAGATGACCGGGACCGAGAAGGTACGGGCCCGCATCGACATGGACAAGGCCACCGAGCGGATCCGGACCATCGACACTCCGATCCTCGTCATGGGCCGCGACGACGACCACCTGCAGGGGATCTTCCGAACCACCTACGAGCTCCTGGCCGAGGCGGGCAAGGACGTCGAATGGGTGAGCTGGGACCATCCCCTCCACGGCTATGTCTATCCCCTGCGTGGCGCCGGCGGGGACTACGAGGTGAACGACGTCCAGGACAGGGCGATCGCGGGAGTGATCGACTATCTCGATCGCCACCTGAAGCCGTCCGGCTGAGAGGCGGGTGGAGGACCTAGTACCTGTCCAGGCCCAGAAGTCGGCGGGTCATCATGGCGGTGGCACCCCAGAGGGTGTCACCGTCGAGGTCGTAGAACCAGATCCGGCGGCCGTTCCAGTCCTCGTGATGCCAGCGACCCTCGTCTGCCAGCTCCCGCAGCGGGGGGTGGTAGACCCGCACCACCTCCCGCGGGGAGAGGACCAGATCGGGAACACCGGCCAGACGGCCCACGACCGGGACCACCATGAGGCGGAACTGGACGGTGTCGATGGGAGGGAGGAAGCCGATCACCTCCACCTGGTGGGGGGCGATCCCCACCTCCTCGTGCGCCTCCCGGAGGGCGGTGTCGACCGGGCCTGAGTCCTCGGGGTGGGGACGGCCTCCCGGGAAGGCGATGTGCCCGGCATGGGTGGGCATGGTGTCGGGCCGCTTGGTGAGCACCAGACGGGCCACACCGCCCGCGTCCTCGTAGACGGGGATGAGGACGGCGGCACGGTCCAGCTCGCCGGGGGGCGGCACCTCGGCCACCAGATCGAATCGATCCCACACCGACCCGATCGTAGACGTCAGCCGCCGGGCCCGATCGCGACCGCGGCCAGCGCCGTGGCCGCCAGTGCCAGTGCCCCCATCCCTGCCACCCAGCGAGTCAGGTGCCGGCGGCTCAGGCGTCGGGAGAGCACCGCGTAGAGCCAGGCACCCGCCGAGGCCCCCAGCACGTCGGCCGCCAGGTCGAGAACCTCGAAGCTGCGCTCCGATGATCCGAGCTGGAGCACCTCGATCAGGGCTCCCATCCCGGCCCCGGCCAGGCCGGCCCCGATGAGACCCCTCCTCCGGGGCCACCCCCTCGTGGCCAGCGTCCACTCCCCTACCAGGACCGCCAGCAGCCCGGAGGCAGCCACATGCCCGGCCAGGTCGAGGCGCACCACCCCCGCCGCCTCGGGAACCGGAGGCGCGGAGGCGAGGCCGAGATAGGCATAGGCAAGGGCCCACGCCAGCGCCAGCCAGCCCCGGCCGCGGGCGAGGAGGTCTGCTCGGCGAGAGGAGTGCCGCTCCACGGGGGCGGCAGACTAGACCTCTATCGGGTCCTGCGAGCCGGAGGGAGTGCCCATCGACGATAGGCTGGGACCCTCATGGCCCGCGTGCCCCCCGAGCAGATAGAGACGGATCGGCTCATCCTCCGTCGCTTCCACCGGCGCGACATCGGCGCGCTGGAAGAGGCCGTGCGCTCCTCACTGGCCGACCTCAACGAATGGCTCCCCTGGGCCCACATGGACTACACCCGGGACGATGCCGTGGCGTTCGTGCGCGATTCGGTTCAGGCCTGGCGGGAGGAGAAGGCCTTCGACTACTCCATCCGCTTCCAGGAGGAGCCCGACCGGCACCTGGGAAACATCTCCATCTGGCAGACATCCCGCACCGGGCGGATCGGGGAGATCGGCTACTGGATCCGCACCGACCTGACGGGACGGGGATACGCCACCGAGGCCACCCGGGCGTTGATGCGGGTGGGCTTCGAGAACCTGGGGTTGCACAAGATCACGCTCCGGATCGCGGTGGGCAACCGCGGCTCGGAGAGGGTGGCAGAGAAGCTGGGCTTCACACGGGAGGGGCTCCTGCGGGAGGAGCTGCTGATCCGGGGCAACTGGATGGACCACACCCTGTACTCCATGCTGGAGGGTGAGTTCCGGCGCCTCCACGGCAAAGCGGTTCGCTAGCCGGAAGGATGTCGGGGGCCTCCGTCCTCGCCGGTACTGAGTGAAGGGTCGTGAGAGATGGGTGCCTGACCGACTCGGACCCGATCCTCTGGGACCACGAACCGCGCACAGACAGATCCGTTGTGAAGACCGGTCGGCCGGCAGGTAGGTGAGTGACCCACCACTCACAACCCACTACCCAAAACCCGTCAGTCCATCGCCTCCACGATCTCCTTGTAGATCCGATCCACCGACGGGATGGCCATGTCCTCCAGGCTCTCGGCGGCGGGGAGGGGAATGTGGGGCGTGGTAACCCGCACGATGGGGCCGTCAAGATCCCAGAAGGCCTCGTGGCCCACGATGGAGGTGATCTCGGCACCCCATCCACACAGCCGCGGGTTCTCCTCCACGGTGAACAACCGGCTGGTCTTGGCCACGGACGAGAGGATGGTCTGGGTGTCGAGGGGCACCAGTGTCCGCACGTCGATGACCTCGGCGGAGATGCCCTCGTCGGCCAGGCGGTCGGCCGCCTGCAGGGCGCGGGGGACCATCAGCGCCAGAGCCGCGATCGTGCAGTCGGTTCCCTCCCGCACCACCTTGGCCTTGCCCAGCTCGTCGACGACCTCGCCCTCGGGAACCTCGCCCTTCTGGGCCAGGAGCGACTTGTGCTCCAGGAACACCACCGGATCGGGATCGCGCACCGAGGCGGCCATGAGGCCCACCACGTCGCGGGGAGTGGAGGGGGCGACCACCTTGAGGCCGGGGATCATCATGCACCAGTTCTCCACCGACTGGGAGTGCTGGGCACCGAAGCGGGAACCGCCTCCGTTGTGGGTCCGGATGACGATCGGGACCGTCATCTGCCCGCCGGTCATGTAGCGGGACTTGGCCACCTGGTTGGCAACGATGTCGAACGTCACCGCCAGGAAGTCCGAGAACATCAGCTCGGCGATCACGGGGACGCCGGTCATCGCCGCCCCCATGGCGGCGCCCACGATGGCCTGCTCGGAGATGGGCGTGTCCCGAATCCGGTCGGGACCGAACTCGTCCAGCAGTCCCACCGTGGTCTTGAAGACGCCCCCGGCGGCGGCGATGTCCTCTCCCAGCATCACCAGCTGGGGGTCGCGTCTCATCTCCTGGGCGATGCCGCGGGCCACGGCATCGCGGTAGCTCAGTTCCGCCATGACGAACCTCCATCGGCCCACACGTCGGTCATCAGTGTCTCCGGGTCGGGAGGCGGGCCCCCCTTGGCGAACTCCGTCGCCTCGTCCACCCGCTGGGCCACCTCCTGGGAGATGCGGGCCAGGTCGCCCTCCGGCACCCCCAGGCGCAGGAGCCGCTGGTGGTAGAGGGTGAGCGGGTCGCGATCGAGCCACGCCTCCACCTCTTCGGGAGGCCGGTACTTGCCGGGGTCGGCACGCGAGTGCCCCCCGTGGCGATAGGTGACCGCCTCCACCATGGAGGGCCCGCCGCCGCCACGGGCCCGCTCGATCACCCGCCGGGCGACGTCGTAGACCTCATCGGCGTCGTTGCCGTCCACCAGGATCTTGTCCAGGCCGTAGGCGGGAGCCCGGTCGGCGGCAGGGTTCTCCACCGCCGTGATGAGGTCGATGGGCGTGTACTCCATGTACAGGTTGTTCTCGCACACGAAAACCACCGGCAGCTCCCAGATCTTGGCGAAGTTGAGAGCCTCGTGGAAGGCCCCGATGTTGGTGGTCCCGTCCCCGAAGAAGGCCACCGTCACCTGGTCGGTGCCCCGCATCTGGGCCGACCAGGCGGCGCCGTTGGCGATGGGGAGATGGGCGCCGATGATGGCGTAGGAGCCCATCATGCCGTGCTCCACCGACGTGAGGTGCATGGAGCCGCCCTTGCCTCCCAGGAGGCCGTTGCCC
>JBKHJQ010000053.1:0-10299 GCA_046538055.1 Actinomycetota bacterium | reverse complement strand
GCTCCTGCACCCGCCGTGTCCCGGCCGCCTGCTGCAGCAGCCGCTCCGCCGGGGAGCCGCCGAACGCTCCGGACCTGCCCACCACCAGCTCCCGGCCATCCACGATCACAGCCTCCACCTCCCCCTCCTCCAGGGCAGCTTCCGCCGCCGCCACGTCCTCGAAGCTCTCCGCTTCGTAGGCGTCGGGCTCCTCCTCTTCGGCCTCCTGGCGGGCGATCTCGTCGGCGGTGGCGACCAGCTCGCCGCCTCCCCCGCCCACCACGGCGATGGTGTGGGTGGTGGGGCCCCCGTCCAGGAGGTTGGGGAGAGCCACTGCCCCACCCACCAGGATGATGGTGAGGAACGTGGAGATGATGTAGGCCCGGGAACGGCCCCGCTCCTTGAGCTCCCGCACGGCCACCAGCCACATCGCCTGCCAGCCGCTCATGCCACCGCCTCCCGGAACAGGTCGGTGAGCGAGGGTGTGGTGTAGACGAAGTGGCGGACCACGCCTCCCCGCTCCGCCTCCGCCAGGACCCGGCGCACATCGGTGTCGGCGTCCACTATCAGGACGTGGCGGCCTTCCACCATCTCGCTGGAGCGGACTCCCCCCACAGAGGACAGAACCGGCTCGGCCGGGCCATCCATCTCCAGCTCCAGGTGGCGGATGGGCGCCGAGTTCTTGAGCTGGGACACGTTGCCGGCCGTGACGATCCTCCCCCGGTGGATGATGGCGACGTCGTCGCAGAGGTCCTCCACCAGGTCGAGCTGGTGGGAGGAGAAGACCACCGCCTTGCCCGCCTCGGCCTGGCTCCGCAGCACCTCGGACATCGTGTCGACGCCGAGGGGATCGAGGCCCGAGAGCGGCTCGTCCAGGACCATGAGATCCGGGTCGTGGACCAGGGCCGCCGCCAGCTGCACGCGCTGCTGGTTGCCATGAGACAGGTTCTCGGTGGCCGTGTCCTTCCGGTCGCTCAAGCCCAGGACTTCCAGCCACCGGTCGGCCGACGCCGCGGCCTCCGCCGAGGACATGCCGTGGATCCGTCCCATGTACGTGAGCTGATCGTGGGCCTTCATCTTGGGATACAGTCCGCGCTGCTCGGGCATGTATCCGAACTGCAGCCGCATCTCCGCCGAGACCCTCTCCCCCTTCCAGCGCACCTCGCCGGCATCGGGCCGAACCAGGCCGAAGACCGAGCGCATCGCCGTCGTCTTGCCGGCTCCATTCGGTCCCAGGAATCCGAGCATGCGTCCAGGGGTGACCTGGAAGGAGCAGCCGTCCAGGGCCACCACCTCCCCATAGCGTTTGTGGAGGTCGAGGATCTCGAGCATCGGCGGAACGATAGGTGAAATTCACTCCAAGTCGTGCACAGGAGACGATTGCCGCCAAGGTCCACGGTGGGGATAGGGTTCAGCGCGTGCTCCGCTCACCATCCCTCGGATCGGGGTCGTCCCGGATCGCCGTGGCCCTGGCGGCGGCCCTGGCGCTGGCCGTCGTAGCCTGCAACGGCGAGGGGACGTCCACCACCACGACCACCACCACCGTTGCAGCCACCACCACGGTGGCGCCCGCCACCACCGGCGAGAGCCCATCGGCCACCACCGGTTCCCTTCCCGACGAGGGCGAGCTCGCTCCTCTCGACAGTCGCATGTCGTGGCTGGCGGAGGTCTTCACCACGGGCGAGCTTCCCGAATCCGACTACGAGGCCACGTTCACCTCCGAGTTCCGCCAGGAAGTCCCCTACGACGAGTTCATGACGGTGGTGGGTCAGATCGCGGACGGCCGCGAGTGGGCGGTGGGTGAGTTCGAGGAACGGGACGGCATGTCGGGAGTGGCCCGGATCGTGGCGGGGGACGGCGAGGCATGGCGGGCCAACATGTCCCTGGAGAACGTGCCCCCCCACCGCATCGCCGGTCTATTCATCCAGCCCACGCAACCGCCCACCCTGGACGACCCGCCCGCCGACCTGGACGAGGCAGCATCCCGCCTCCGGGAGATGGGGGACCTGGAGCTGGCGGTGATGCGGGTGGACGGAGGGGAATGCGAACCCGTGTTCCAGGCCGGGGAGGGCGACCCGGCGCCGGTGGGATCGGCCATCAAGCTGTATGTGCTGGGGGCGGTGGCCGATGCCGTGGACGAGGGCGGCCTGTCCTGGGAGGACGAGACCCCGATCGTGGAGGAGCACCGTTCCATCCCCACCGGCGTTCTCCAGGACGAGGAGGCGGGTACCGCCTTCTCGATCCGGGAGATGGCCGAGACCATGATCGCCTTCTCCGACAACACCGCCACCGACCATCTCATCGGGCTGGTCGGCCGGGAGAGGGTGGAAGCCGCCCTGGGCGAGTACGGCATGGAGAGCCCCGGCCTCAACACTCCGTTCATGGACACCATGGACCTGACCGCCCTCAAGATCGGTCCCGCCTCCGGGCTGGCCACCCAGTGGCTGGAGGCCGATGAGGCCGGCCGGCGTGACATCCTGGACCAGATCTCCGATCTCCGTCCTGGCGACCTCCCGCTGGCAGAGTTCACCTCCCCGGTCAGGCCCGACCAGATCGAGTGGTTCGCCACCCCCGCCGACATGTGCCGGGTGCTGGTGGAGCTGTACGAGCGGGGGGAGCCACTCACCCAGATCCTCACCATCAACCCCGGCCTCCCCGACGACGAGGGGCTGTTCGAGACGGTGGCTTTCAAGGGAGGCTCGGAGCCGGGCCTGGTGGCGATGAACTGGCTGGTGGAGCGTCCCGACGGCGCCCGGTACGTAGTGGCCGGCTCGGTGGTCAACCCCGACGAGGACGTCGACCAGCTCCAGGCCACCCTTCTGTTCGGCGCCATCCGCGACCTGGTAGCGGACCTCTGATGCGAGATGGCCCGCAGGGAGCGTCTCTATAGGCTGGGCGGATGGACGTCTTCGAGGCTCTGTACACCACCCGGGCGATGCGCCGGGTCGCTCCCGACCCGGTTCCCGACGAGGTCGCCGCCGCCATGCTGGATGCGGCCGTGCGGGCCCCCTCGGGCGGGAACGCCCAGAACTGGAGATTCCTGGTGGTTACCGATCCGGACGTACGCGCTGCTTTGGGTCCTCTCTACCGGCGGGCCTGGGAGCAGCTGCAGAGCACTCTCTACGCCGAACGGCGGGAGAAGGCGGAGGCGGCGGGAGATGAGGCGGCCCTCCGGATGATGCGCTCGTCGCAGTGGCTGGCCGACAGATTCGAGCAGGTGCCGATGTGGCTTCTAGCGTTCCACCGCAACGATCCGACCGGGGCCTCCATCTTCCCGGCGGTGTGGAGCGCCATGCTGGCGGCGCGGGCCCACGGCGTCGGCACGTGCCTCACCACATTCCTCGCCATGTTCGAACAGGAGGCAGTCGCCGGGTTGCTGGAGGTACCAGCCGAGCGGGGGTGGAGCCTGGCGGCGGCCGTCTCCTGTGGTTACCCCCTGGGCCGCTGGGATGTGGCCAGTCGCGCCCCCGTGGAGAGGGTGTCGTTCGGCAACCGCTGGGGCAAGGATCTCCCCTTCGAGGTGAACGGTCCCCTCTGGCCGTCCTGACCGACCGAAGAACGTCAGAAGAGCGTGGGGCGGAACAGGCGGTCGTGGGTGCGGAGGGCGTAGCGGTCGGTCATGCCCGCCACGTAGTCGACGGCCCGGGTGAGGGGATCGGCGTCGGGCACCGTGTAGGAGTCGGGTACCTCCTGGGCGTGGTGGGAGAAGTACTCGACCAGGTCGCGTATCACCCCGGTGGCCCGGCTCTTCTCCGCTCCCATCTCCGGGTCCATGTAGACCCGCTCGAACATGAAGTCCCGCAGGACGTTCATCACCTCCAGGTCGGGGCCCTCCATCGTCACATCCCCCGCCCGATGGGAGGCCTCCACCACCGAGGTGATCATGGTCCCGATCCACTCCCGGGCGGTCGCTCCGAAACGGGTGAGGACCGGCGTGGGGATCTGGTGGTAGTCGAGGACGCCGGCCCGCAGCGCATCGGCCACGTCGTGGGTCAGGTAGGCGATCCGGTCGGCGTAGCGGCACAGCATCCCCTCCGGTGTGCCGGGAGGCGGATCGATCCGCCAGGAGTGCGCCCGCACCCCGTCCAGCACCTCCCAGGTCAGGTTCTGGGGCTCCAGCACCGACAGGGTCCGCACTCCGTGATGGGT
Organism: Actinomycetota bacterium; assembly: GCA_046538055.1. GTDB lineage: Bacteria > Actinomycetota > Acidimicrobiia > Spongiisociales > ZC4RG35 > ZC4RG17. The sequence goes on along the minus strand of JBKHJQ010000053.1, from coordinate 6,171 downwards.
GTGCAGCCACTCGCCCTCCACGAAGGGACTGAGGGCGTCCTCCCCGGTGTGGCCGAACGGGGAGTGCCCCACGTCGTGGGCCAGGCAGATGGCCTCCGTCAGGGTCTCGTTCAGTCCCAGCGACACGGCCATGGCCCTCCCCACCTGGGTGACCTGGAGGGTGTGGGTGAGGCGGGTGACGTAGTGGTCGCCCTCCGGGTTGAGGAACACCTGGGTCTTGTGCTTGAGACGGCGGAAGGCCTTGGAGTGGACGATGCGATCCCGGTCCCTCTGGAAGGCGGTCCGGTACTCGTCCGGCTCCTCATCCTCTTCCCGCCCCCGGCTCTGGTCCGACTTGGTGGCGGCCGGGGCCAGCTCCTGATGCTCCAGGCTCTCGCGCTCTTGCCGCTTGCGCAGCAACAGCGGCTCGGGCTTCTGGCTTGCGGCTTGCGATTCCCGACTCATCAGATCAGACGCTCCCGCCATCGGGCCGCGAGGTGGTCCATGCCGGTCACGACCACGGCAGTGGGCGGCATCTGCACCGTGGCGGCCCGGAGCAACCCAAGAGTAGAGGGTCGAGCATCTCAGCGGTCAACCGAATCGACCAGCTTCACGAAAGTCTCCCAGTCCTCGACGTCTCGGACCCCCTCCACCGGCTGGTTCCAGGGGCGAACGTAGCGAACAACGATCCGTTCGGGCCGATGGCGCACCAGCCTCATGAGGTTGTGGGGGGCGTCCTCCAGGTAGATGTCGCAGTCCACCTCCCACTTCCGATCCAGGATGTGCACCTCGCGTGTGGGGATGCGGTTCTCGGCGATCCACTCGAACGTGTCGTGGACGGCCCATCCCGGTTTGGTGGTGACAACCACGATGGAGTGCCCCAGCTCCGCCAGCACTCCCAGCGCCTCCACAGCCCCGTCGTACGTCTCCAGGTGGCGGAACAGGCTGTGCCCACCGTGGTCGCGGGCCCACCTCCAGAACTCGCCCATGTGGCGGAAGTGCGTGAGGCTGGGGATGGCGTCCCAGGAGCGAACCGCGTCGAAGGCCACGTCCGCCCCGAAGTCGGAGTTGTAGCGGGTGATCCAGCCGGTGTTGAAGTCGGCCACCACCCCATCCAGATCGATCCCGAGGCGCATTAGCCGCAGGCTAGGGCCGTGAGCGCGTCTCTCGCCCGCCGGTATTACGTAGTACGTATTGCGTAGTACCGACCTGGCGGTCTCCACGTCTAACTCACGACCTCCGGGTTTCGACTCAGTACACCTGCACCCAGCCGACCACCTCGGGAACCCTTCGCTTCAGCAGCCAACCCGAGACTCCCAGGGACAGGGCGTACCAGAACAACCCCCATCCCACCGTGAAGGCGCCCGCGAACCAGGGGGAGATGACCTGGCCGAACTGGACGGTGAGGACCGTGACCGAAGCAGGGAGCACCAGGAGGAGCCCGATGGTGAAAAAGGAGATCATCTGGCTGACCAGCGCCAGGAAGCCCTGCTCGGTTGCCTGGGCGAACATGTCGGTGCCCTCCCGGGGGAGGCGCAAGGGCGTGAGGACGGACACCACGTTCCCCACCGCCAGGAGGCAGGCGATCGCCCCCAGGGCGGTGGGGATCACCAGCAGGTACCAGTGCCACGACGACGAGAACCAGGCCAGGAGGGCACCCAGGAAGAGGGCCTCCAGGAGGAGGGCCGTGAGCGCTGCGATGTTCTTTCCCAGGATCAGGGATCGGGGCTTGGTGGGAAGGGCGAATATGTAGGAGGCGGCGTTGCGCTCCCAACCGAACTGGTTGAGCGCCACGGGGAGCCCCACCATCAGGACCAGCACCGGTGCCACCATGGGGAGCCAGTCCCGGTTCTGGAAGCGGGCCAAACCCTCCGATCCCACCACGATGGCGGCCACCGCCAGGCCCACGAAGATCACGGTTCCCGTCCACACCAGCCGCTGGCGCGGGTCCCGCAGGTAGAAGCGGAACTCCTTGCGAGCCACCATGAAGGGGACCTCCCAGCGCCCGGAGGAGAGCCCCAGGCCCCGCCGGCGCCAGCCGGGAGTGGACTCCTGGCGGGGTGTGACCAGCAGCCACCTCAGCACCCGTTCCCACGCCAGGACGATCAGCCCTGTCCACACCACCGCGGCCGCCAGCGCCACCACCGCCGCCGCCCACCGGCCTTCCCAGGCCGAGGAGAGGGCATGGGCGGGAGCCACGGGGGGGATGAGCCACCACCAGCCGTCCAGGGGGTAGGTGAGGGCCGCCGTGGATATGCCCAGCTCCTGGACGGTGGTACGGATGGTCTGGTAGCCGGCGAAGCTGGAGAGGCCGATCCCCATGATGAGGAAGACGGCGATGTCGCGTCCCCGGCGGGAATGGAGCACCGCCGAGATGAGGGTGGTGAAGGCCTGTGATCCGACCACCATCATCGCCAGGAACACGGCCGCCACCGGCAAGGTGAACAGGACGAGCCCGGGCCGCGTTGCCACGGTGGTGCCCACCACTCCCACCAGTCCCAGGATGGGGACGGAGATGAAGGCGGCGGCAGTGAGGCCCGCCACCATGCGCGGCCGGGAGATGGGAAGGGTGGCGAGGCGGTCGGGGTCGAGGTTCTCGTCCAGCGGGAAGATCACGACGGGCAGGGCGATCCAGGCCACGAACAGCACCAGCGCCGCCCATGCCAGGTACTCACGCCGGGGTGCGGGGCCGAGGGAGACCAGCAGATCGTGGTGAGTGGTGGAGAGCGTCCAGGTCGCCCAGCCGACCAGAGCGGCGATGAGAGGAAGCCCGACCTGGCGCTGGCGATCGGCCCGGAGCCCGTTCCAGAAGAGGCGGGCCTTCAGGCCGGCGAGGACTCGAACCATGCCAGGCTCTTCTCCTCGGCCTCACCACCCACGGCGGCTATGAAGGCGTCCTCCACGGTGGCAACACCCATGCGGGTGCACAGCTCTGCGGGCGTCTCCTCCAGCATCAGCCGGCCGTGGCTCATGATCCCGATGCGGGTGCACAGCTTCTCCACCAGGTGCATCTCGTGGGAGGAGAAGATGATGGTGGCGCCCAGCTCGGTGTACCGGGAGAGCAGGCGGCGGATGAGCCGGGCGGAGACGGCATCCACCCCTTCGAAGGGCTCGTCCAGGAACAGCACCGGGGGTCGGGCGATGATGGCGGCGGCCAGCGCCACCTTCTTACGCATCCCCCGGGAGTAGTCGCCCACCAGCTTGCCGGCATCCTCCTCCAGGTCCAGCATCCCCAGCAGGTCGTCCCGGCGGGCGAGGGCGTCCCGGCGCGGCACCGAATGCATGGCGGCGGTGAAGTCCAGCAGCTCCGCCCCGGTGAGGCGCTCGTAGAGGTTGAACTCCTCGGGGAGCACCCCGATCCGCTTCTTGACCTCGAGGGGCGACTTCCACGTGTCGAACTCTCCCACGCCGGCCGAGCCGGACGTGGGCCGGAGCAGGCCCACGATCATGCGGATGGTGGTGGTCTTGCCCGCTCCGTTCTGGCCCAGGAGTCCGTAGAACTCCCCGGGCCGGATCGCCAGGTCGAGCTCGTCCACCGCGTTGGCCTTGCCAAAGCGGCGTACCAGGCGGCGGGTCCAGACGGCAGGGGCGGATTCGTCGAAGGAGTGGTCGACGGAGGTGATCACTGTCCCAGTATCGACCAAACCGCCGCCAAACGTGAGGTTGGATCTGGATGCGATCCCGCGGACGGGTATTGAGTCGTGGGTTCTGAGTTCTGGGTAGCACTTCCGGCTCGTTGCATCTTCTGAGACCACGAACCGCGTGACGCGCCACGGGTGGTGAAGAGGGGTCGGCTCCTACGAGGTCAGCTACCCAGTACGTAGTACGCAGAACGTAGTACCCCATCTTCCACTCGTCGGTGCAGGCCAGTACCGTCGCGGTGAATGGAGTACCAGGCCCTCTACCGCAAGTACCGGCCCCAGTCCTTCGACGAGGTGGTGGGCCAGGCGCACGTCACTTCCACCATCTCCCGGGAGGTGGCGGACGGGAGGGTGGCCCACGCCTACCTCTTCGCCGGCCCCCGCGGCACCGGCAAGACGACCACAGCCCGCATCCTGGCCAAGGCACTCAACTGCGAGAACCGCAATCCGGACGGCTCTCCCGACAACGAGTGCGAGAGCTGCGTGGCCATCACCGAGGGGACCTCCCTCGACGTCATGGAGATGGACGCCGCCAGCCACAACTCGGTGGAGGACATCCGCGACATCCGGGTGTCGGTCACCACCGTCGCCTCCCATGCCGGCTCCAAGCGGGTCTTCATCCTCGACGAGGCCCACATGCTCTCCAAGGCGGCCGGCAACGCCCTGCTCAAGACCCTGGAGGAGCCCCCCGACCACGTCCATTTCGTGCTGGCCACCACCGAGCCCTACAAGCTCCTCGACACGATCCGCTCCCGCAGCCAGCGCTTCGACTTCCATCCGGTGCCGATCGAGGCCCTGGCAGCCCATCTGGGCCGCATCGCCGACCTGGAGGGCTACCGGGCCGACCCCGGGGCCCTGGTGGCGGTGGCCCGCCACGCCGCCGGATCCGCCCGGGACTCGCTCAGCCTCCTGGAGCAGGTGGCCGCCCTGGGCGACGGCACCGTGGACGTGGCCGGCGTGCGCCGGGCCCTGGGTCTGGCCGACTCGGAGGCCTATTCCCGTCTGGCCGATGCCATCGCCTCCCACGACGCCACCGCCGCCCTCCACCTGGTGGCCGAGCTGGCGGCCGACGGGGTGGACCTGCGCCGGTTCGTATCAGAGGGCGTCGGCTACTTCCGGGGAGTGTTCCTGGCGCACTACGCCCCCAACCTGGAGGAGGTGGCCGACGAGCCCGCCGAGATGCTGGAGGCCTGGAGGAAGGCGGCGGCCGTGCTGCCCTCGGCCGACGTGCTGCGGGCTGTGGATCTCCTGGGTGAGGCACTGATCCGGCTCCGGGAGGGGCGGGAGGAGCGCCTCATGACCGAGCTGGCGCTGATCAAGCTGACCCGCCCCGAAGTGACCTCCGACCCCGACGCCCTCGCCGCCCGGATCGGGCGCCTGGAGAGGAAGATCGACTCCCTGGGCGAGAGAGGGGAGAGAGGGCGGAGAGAGAGCGAGATGCCGGCCGCGGAGTCTCCAACCACGGCCCCCGAGACTCCCCGGGAGCCGGATCCCGAGTCCCCGGCGGAGCCGGAGCCGGCCGCGGCCGAAGCCTCCGCCTCTCCACCATCCCCGCCCGAGGAACCGGCCCCGGCCGCTCCGGAGGCACCTCCCCTCGACTTCGCCCAGGTCCAGGAGATCTGGCCGGGGCTGTTCGGCAGCCTCCGCGACGTGCTGGGCGCCCGCCGCTGGGCTCTCTTCCGGGAGGTGGTTCCCGGCGGTGTGGACGGCTCCACCATCATCCTCCACGTTCCCCACCTGTTCCACCTGGAGCAGCTCCAGGAGGACCGGGCGGTGGCGAAGGTGGTGTCCACCCGGGCGGGCGACCTCCTGGGAAGGGAGGTGTCCGTGCGCTTCGCCTCTCCCGAGAGCGAGGCTTCCCCGTCGGGCCCTGACCAGGAGACCGAGGAGATCGACCTCTCCTCCGAGCAGCTCTTCGAGGGCCCCCGCCAGGAGGTCGATCCCACCCGGCTCCTGGAGGAGGAGCTGGGAGCGCAGCTGGTGGAAGACGACGACTGACGCTCTCTGCGCCTGGGCCTCGTGCGCGCTGTACGGGTACCGGGTGATGGGTATCGGGTCATGGGCATCGAGTCATGAGGTTCCTACCTCGCTGTCGGCTCACCGGTCTCCACCACGGATCGCCGTGAGGCGCGGTTCGTGGCCTCAGAGGATGTGGGTGGTCGAGAAGCGGGACCCAGAGCCCAGTGCTCACAACTCATCACAGGCCGGGTCGTCAACTACCGTGGGGGACGCACCGCCAGCTAGTCCCGGGAACCAGCCATGAATCGCCAGCCGGACATGCGCCAGCTCATGCAGCAGGCCCAGAAGATGCAGGAGCAGCTCGCCGCTGCCCAGGAGGAGCTCGCCTCCCGAACCTTCGAGGGCACAGCCGGAGGGGGGATGGTGACTGCCACCGTCACCGGCGCCCAGGAGCTGAAAGACGTCCACATCGACCGCTCCGTGGTGGATCCCGACGACACCGAGATGCTCCAGGACCTGGTGGTGGCGGCCGTCAACCAGGCGATGAAGGCCGCCGCCGCCGCCTCAAGTGGGTCTTCGGCTTCCCGCGGGG